>JAFZPW010000072.1 GCA_017552495.1 Clostridia bacterium
ACGCCCCCGCGGAACAGCTCCGCGGGGGGCTTTTGCACAAAAATCAGCCGCCGTCTGCAAAGACGGCGGCTGCTGTTATTTCATCCAGTAAGGCGGCGCGGGGATGTCTCCGGGAGCGAGGGGAATTTGAACGTCGGTGCGTTCGGGCCCGTAAAGCGCACGATGCCACGCCATGACCTGCCCGATCGGAGCCTCTTCATCTGAAACAAGCGCCTGCCACGCCATGCCGCAGGTGGCCATCGGATAGAGAGGACGGTATCCGCACCGTTGGTAGAATCGGATCCGGCGAAGCCGCAGCTGATTCTGCGCTTCGCCGTCGCCGGGAACGGGCAGCTCGGCCTCCGTAACGGTAAGGCGCCCCTGCGACCGGAGCAGGGAAAGGATCCGTGCTCCCAATCCGGCGTTTCGGTGCGCCTCGGCTACGCCGAGATAATCCAGAAGGACCAGCGGGATCCCGTCCTTTTTCCAGATGGCCGCATAACCCAGCATTTCCGTGCCGGAAAAGAGGCCCCAGAGCTCGTATCGATGATCCGCGATCAGCGACAGGATATCATCCAGCGGCTTGCGCTCGGTTTCCACGAAGGCCTCGGCCAGCAGAGTGTGATACCAGAAAGGGATCTCTTCTGCATACATCGGACGGAACAGGAGGTCCATGGCGCACATTTCAGTCTCCGATGCGCTGATAGATGCGGGTATAGACCTGAACGCCCCAGGCCTTGCCGTCCCGCACCCAGAAGCGGCAGCGGCCGGCCAGCTCGCCGGCGTTGTTGAAGAACTGGAACCAGGTCTCGCCGCAGTGCGCCAGCGTATAGTCTCCCAACGGACGGCGCGCCATCAGACGGCCGGCTTCGTCCACATAGACCCGCATGGTCACCGGCTCGCCTTCGTGACAAATGTATTCGCCCGTCAGCATTTCGGGATTTTCAAACGCTTCGCCGGTGGGATGGAGCCAGATGTGCTTTTCCTCCAGCGGGCGGCCGAGAATCAGGTTATACATCATCCAGCACAGGTCGTCGGTGTCTTGTCCGCCTTCGTTGCACAGCGCGGCGAAGCCGTAATTTTCGCCGTAGAGCATACCGCCGTGGGTGGAAACGCCGTGGAGACCGCCGGAATGCTCACAGATGATGTGCCCATGCCACAGGCGCTTGTTGAGGCCGTAGCAGTAATAGGGCTTTTCCTCCAGCGGGAAGGAAACGCCCACCATCCGGTCGGCGGCAGCGGCGGAGATGACCTGCTTGCCGTCCAGCACGCCGTGGTTGGACAGGCATTGATAATAGCGGGCCATGTCGTGGGCGGTGGATTTGACGCAGGCGCAGGAGCGGAAGGGGGGCAGGATGCCCCAGGCGTCGTCGCACTGGAAATTGCCGTCGTCGTCCCGCTCCCACAGACGGGTGATGTTGCCGTCGGAGGCGAGCGTTTTCGCCTCCGAGCAGTCTTCGTCCAGCACGGTGCGGGTCATGCCCATGGGGCCGAAGACCCGCTCGCTCAAAAACCGCTCCAGCGGGATGCCCGCCACCTGATCCACCACATAGCACAAAATGGCGTATCCCTCGTTGGAATAACTCATGTAATTGCCCGGCTCACCCAGGGTGGGATAACGCCCCTGGGCGATATAGTCTACGATCTGGTCAATGGTGTTCATTTTGTTGGGCGCGGTGGCCTTCATGGCGCGTGTCCAATCGCTTTCCCGGCGCTCGGGGGTGTTCATGGCGATAGACCACTCCAGCGGCTCCATGGGCGGGATGCCGGCGGTGTGGGTGGCCAGATGGTGCAGGGTGACGCCCTGCCGGGGCGTGCCTTTGAGGGCAAAAGAGGGAAAATACTTGACGATGGGGTCGTGAAAGGAGCATTTTCCTTCCGCTTCCAACATACACAGCGCCAGCGTGACGGTGGATTTGCTCATGGAAGCGATGCCCATCACCGTGTGTTCGTTTACGGGGCGGCCATGCTCGTCGGCCACACCGTAGCCCTTTTCAAAGACGACGCCCTCGGGCCCGCGGATGCAGACCGTAACGCCGGGGAGTTTCTTTTCCGCGATGCGCTTTGCCAACGCGGCGTCCAGTGATTTCAGATCGTATGCCATAGAAGACCTCCTCAGGTTTTTATTGTGCCGTCTGCGTGAAAGACGGGCAGTTTTTCCAGATAAATGATATCGTCCCGCGATTGAGCCTGGCCTTCGGCCAGACTGGCCATGCGGCCCGCCACGCTGCCGCCGGCCTGTCTGACCAGCGCCTCGATGGCGGCCAGCGATTCGCCGGTGGAGATCACATCATCCACGATGAGGATGCGCTTGCCGCGCATCATCTCGGCGTCGGCGGCGTCCAGATACAGATGCTGTTCGGCGTCGGTGGTGATGGAACGGACATTGACATGGAACACCTTTGTCATATAGAACTTGGGATGCTTGCGGGCGATGAAATAATGGGCGTCGCCATGCTGCTGGGCCATCTCGTGGGCCAGAGGGATGCCCTTGGCCTCGGCGGTGATAAGATAGTCGTATTCGGGCGCCAGCTTGAGCAGATCCCGGGCACAGGCCACGGTGAGCGGCGCGTCGCCGAAAATGACGAAGGCGCCGATATACAGATCGTCGGTGACGCGGCAGATGGGCAGTTCCCGCCGGAGCCCGGCGATGGTCATGGGATAATAATGCATATAAAAGGCCTCTTTTCCACAAATATTCAAGGTGCGCGGCGGCACATAGTATATTTTATCGCATGATGGGCGAAATGTCAATTTCTGACGACGGGATTTCGGGAAAAACCTGCCGTTTTGCCGGGAAAAAACCCGGCTGTTTGGAAAGAGAACGCTTCTCCTTGCATTTTGCGCGTTTTTTCGCTAAACTGAGACTGTAAAACCGGGCGAAGCCGCCGCGCCGCCTGTGAAAAAGCGCGCGGTTTCCGGCGGCCGCCGGAAAACCGAGATCGGGAGGAACTTG
>JAFZPW010000073.1 GCA_017552495.1 Clostridia bacterium
CGTCAAGCTGAGCGGGAAGCGGGTGGAAAAGGACTATCGCCTGCAGGAGGGCGACGTGCTGCAGCTTTACATCAACGACGAATTTTTTCTCCCGCCCGACCCCGACGCGGCATGGCGCAAAGCGTCGACGACGCTGGATGTGGTCTATGAGGACGAGCACGTTCTGGTGGTCAACAAGCCCGTGGGGCTGGTGGTGCATGAGGACGAGCAAGGCTCTTCCGACACGCTGATTAACCGGATCAAAGCTTATCTTTATGAAAAAGGCGAATGGGAAGCGGAAAACGAGCGCAGCTTCGTCCCCGCCCTGTGCAACCGGATCGACCGCAACACCGGCGGCCTGGTGATCGCCGCCAAAACCGCCGAAGCCCTGCGAGTGCTCAACCAAAAGATCAAGGATCGGGAAATCACGAAATACTATCTCTGTCTGGTGCACGGCGCGCCAAGGCCCGCGGCCGGGACGCTGAAGCATTATCTTTGCCGGGATACCGACAAAAAGCAGGTCTTTGTCCGGCGGGAAAAGACCGGAGACAGCCTCACCGCCGTGCTGCGCTACCGGACGGTGGAAAAACGGGGGAGCATCTCGCTGGTGGAATGCGAACTGGTGACGGGGCGCACCCATCAGATCCGCGCTCAGATGCAGGCGGCGGGATGTCCGCTTGTGGGCGACGCCAAATACGGCACCGCCGCGCAGAACCGGGGGCTTCCGTTCACGCATCAGGCCCTGTGGAGCTGGCGGCTGATCTTTGCCTTTTCCACCCCCGCCGGCCCGCTGGAGTATCTCCGGGGAAAAGAGGTGCGGGTGTCCGCGGTTCCGTTCTTGGATTATTTCCATGCGCTTCCAAAAAAATCCAATTGAGAAAATCAAAGAAAACAAGCGTTTTTCAAAGAAAACCAGAGGTTTTTCTGAAGCCTCTCCGGTTTTCTTTGATTTTTCCAAAAAACGAAGGAAAAATCATTGACATTTCAAAATTTTATGCTATATTTGATTCGTTTATTATAGATGTATGGGGGAGGTGTTTTCGTTGGCAGATCGTCTGATCCAGCTGGAAAACATTCATAAGGACTATGGGGGCAAGACCGTCCTGAACAACATCAACCTTTATGTGAGAGACAAGGAGTTCGTTACCCTCCTTGGCCCTTCCGGCTGCGGAAAGACCACGACGCTGCGCATCATCGGCGGCTTTGAGAGCCCCAGCGCAGGTGTGGTCTATTTTGATGGAAAGGACATCACCGCCCTGCCCGCCCACAAGCGCCAGGTCAACACCGTGTTTCAACGGTACGCCCTGTTTCCGCATCTCAACATTTTCGACAACATCGCCTTTGGGCCCCGCATTGCCAAGCAGCCTGAAAAGCAGATTCGCGAGCGAGTGGATGAAATGCTGCGGATGGTCAACCTCACCGGCTACGAAAAGGCCTCTCCTTCTCAGCTTTCCGGCGGCGAGCAGCAGCGGGTGGCCATCGCCCGCGCTCTCATCAACCATCCCCGGGTTCTGCTGCTGGACGAACCGCTGAGCGCGTTGGATCTCAAACTCCGCAAAGAAATGCAGCGGGAGCTGAAGGCCATCCAGCAGCGGGTGGGCATCACCTTCGTCTTCGTCACCCACGATCAGGAAGAGGCCCTCACCATGTCCGACACGGTGGTGGTAATGAACAAGGGCTCCATCCAGCAGATCGGCACCCCCATCGACATCTACAACGAGCCCAAAAACGCTTTTGTTGCCGACTTTATCGGCGAAAGCAATATTCTCGACGGCGTCATGCTGGAGGATCGGGTCGTCCGCTTCTCCGGGCACACTTTTTCCTGTGTGGACAGCGGCTTTGACCGCAAGGAGCCGGTAGACGTGGTGGTTCGTCCCGAGGACGTGGACATTGTTTCCGAAGAAAACGGTATGCTCCGGGGCGTGATCACCTCTGTGATCTTCATGGGCGTCCATTATGAGATCATCGTGGACGTGGGCGGCTTCAAATGGATGATTCAGACCACCGATTATGTGGCCGAGGGCTCAAATATCGGTCTTTCCATTGAGCCAGACGCCATCCATATCATGAAAAAGTCGGAGTATTCCGGTCTGTACGGCGATTATTCGCTGGACGTGGATCCCGACGCCTTGGACAGCCTTTCCTCGGAAGAGGAAGCGGAAAGCGAGCAGGCCCAATGAAAGAGCGAGGCAAGGGTCGCGCCACCCTTTTGGACCGGCTTTTGCTGGCGCCCTATTCCGTGTGGGCCGTAATCTTTATTCTGGTGCCGCTGGCCTTTGTGGCCTACTATGCTTTCACCGACAACAATTTTCATTTTACAACGGACAATATCGTCAAGTTCTTTACCGCCTCCTCCGAGGTGGAGGGCCGCGAGGTTCGCACTTATCTGCTGATTTTCTGGCGGTCGTTCAAGCTGGCGGTGATCTCTACCGCCGTTTGCCTGCTTCTGGGTTATCCCATGGCCTTTATCACCGCCCGCGCCAGACCCCGGGTACAGAAAACGCTCATCACGCTGGTAATGATCCCCATGTGGATGAACTTTCTCATCCGCACCTATGCCTGGATGACCATTTTGCAGGACACCGGCATCTTAAACGGCCTGCTGGCTTCCATCGGCCTGGGGCGGATCCATATCATCGGCACCGAGAGCGCCGTGGTCATCGGCATGGTCTATGATTACATTCCTTATATGATTATGCCTATTTATTCCGTCATGGCAAAGATGGACGTGCGGCTGATGGAGGCTGCCCGGGATCTTGGTTGCAACAATCTGAACACCCTGCGGCGGGTGATCTTTCCTCTGAGTCTGCCGGGCGTGATCTCCGGCGTCAATATGGTGCTCATTCCTTCCATCAGCACCTTCTATATCTCGCAAAAACTGGGCAACGGCAAGTTTTTCCTCATCGGCGACGCCATTGAAGGGCAGTATGTGGCCAACAATCTGCATTTTGCCGCGGCCATCGCCTTTATCATGATGATCGTTTTGCTGGCCGCCATGGCGCTGCTCCGCAAGCTGGCTGACCGCCGTGTGGAAGGAGGGGTGTGAAATGAAACGGGCTTCTCGCATTTACACCGCGCTGATCCTGCTGTTCCTCTTCGCGCCCATTGTCATTCTGCTGGTCTTTTCCTTTAATGAGACCAAAAGTCTTTCGGTGTTTTCCGGCTTTTCGATGAAATGGTACCGGGAACTGTTCCGCGACCGGGATACTCTCAGCGCTGTGCGAAACACACTGGTGCTGGCGGTGATCTCCTCTCTGGTCTCCACCGTTATGGGCACCGCCGCAGCCGTTGGGATGCACAAGCTGCGCTCCAAATGGTATCGCGCCGCGCTGGACACCGTCACCAACATTCCAATGATTAACCCGGATATCATCACCGGTATTTCTCTGATGCTGATGTTCGTCTTTGTGGGCCGCTTTTTCGGGCTGGCCACCAGCCTGAGTTTCTGGACCATGCTGCTGGCGCACATCACCTTCTGCCTGCCCTATGTGATTTTGCAGGTGCTGCCCAAGCTGCGGCAAATGGATCCCGCTCTGCCGGAGGCCGCGCGGGATCTGGGCTGTACGCCGCTGCAAGCCTTCTTCAAGGCGGAGCTTCCCGAGATCCTGCCCGGCATCATCACCGGCATGATTATGGCCTTCACCCTTTCGCTGGACGACTTCGTGATCTCGTATTTCACCCAGGGCAACGGCTTCCAGACGCTTCCCATCCGCATTTACAGCATGACCAAGAAAACCGTCACGCCCAAGATGTATGCTCTGGCCACCATCATTTTCTTTGTAATCCTGACATTGCTCCTGATCTCCAATCTCACCGATCAGGACGATGGGGACAAACATAAAACCAAAAAAGTCAAATCGGAGGATTGAGAAATGAAAAAAATTTTTGCCATGGTTCCCGCCCTTGCGCTGGCGGTCGTTCTGCTGCTTTCCTGCGCCGGCTGCGGCGGCAAGACCCTCACGCTCAACGTCTATAACTGGGGTGAATACATTTCCGACGGCAGCGAAGACAGCCTGAACACCGTCAAAGCCTTTGAAGAATGGTATCAGAAAGAATACGGCCAGAAGGTGCGGGTCAATTACGACACCTTCAGTTCCAACGAGGATCTGTATGCCAAGCTGTCCTCCGGCGCCGTCAGCTACGATGTGATCTTCCCCTCGGACTATATGATCGCCCGGATGGTGAACGAAAACATGCTGCTGCCGCTGGATTACGGCAACATTCCCAATTTCGAGTATATCACCGAGGATTTCCGCAATCTGTATTACGATCCCCAGAACCAGTTCACCGTTCCCTATACTTATGGCGTGGTGGGCGTCATCTATAACGCCAAGGTGGTGGACGAGAACGACGCCAACGGCTGGGATCTGCTGTGGAACGAGAACTATTCCGGCAACATTTTGCAGTTCAACAATCCCCGCGACGCTTTCGGCACCGCCATGTATAAGCTGGGCATCGACGTGAACACCAACGATAAGGCCGATTGGGACGCCGCCCAGGCCGAGCTGCTCCGTCAGCGTCCTCTGCTCAAAGGTATGGTCATGGACGAAATCTACAATATGATGGCCTCTGGCGAGGCCGCCATCGGCACCTATTACGCCGGCGACTATTTTACCATGCTGGATATGGTGGACGAGGACAATGATATCGTCGATCTGCGCTTCTATTATCCCGAACCCACCAACTATTATGTGGACGCCATGTGCATCCCCTCCTGCTGCCAGAACAAGGAGCTGGCCGAAATCTTCATCAACTATATGCTCAGCGAAGAGCCTGCCGTGGCCAACGCCGAGTTCACCTATTACGCCAGTCCCAATTCGGTCGTGCTCAACTCTCAGCAATATGCCGAGGATATGGGCGAGGACTTCATGGAGATCATTTACCCCCCCATGGACAGCTTCCGGAACAATTATCAGGCCTATGCCTATCAGAATCTGGACGCCGAAACGCTTGCCTATATCAACGAGTTGTGGGAAAAAGTGAAAATCAACTGACCCGTCTGCAAAACATGACCGCTCCAAACGGAGCGGTCATGTCAGTTTTTCCCGTAAGCGATTCAGCGCCCGTTTTTCCAGGCGGCTGATCTGTCCCTGGGTGACGCCCATCACCCGGGATACCTGCCGCTGGGTCAGATCGCGGCCATACCGCAGGGCGATCACCTGCCGCAGCGGCGGCTCCAGCGTCCGCACCGCCTCGGCCAGATCGAGCTGTTCCGCAGGATCGTCCACGGAAGCGGCGGGCAGACAGTCCAGCAGGCTTCCCCCGCCGTCTTCTGTCAGCGCCGCCTCCAGCGAAAGCGGTCGCACAGACGCCTGCAACGCCTCGGTGACCTCCTCCGCCGTCAGTCCGGTGGCCCTGCAGAGTGCGCTAAGCCGGGGGCTTTCCCCCGACGCCCGCTCCAGCTCCTCCGCCGCCCGCCGCACCAAAATCGCTTTGCTTTGCAAGGCGCGGGGCGTTTTTACCGGGCCGCCAAGCCGCAGATGATCCCGGATCTCTCCC
>JAFZPW010000074.1 GCA_017552495.1 Clostridia bacterium
CCATCAAAGAAAGCACGTCAGCACAGGTGGCGCCGCCCCGGTTGATGACAAAACCGGCGTGCTTTTCCGACACCTGCGCGCCGCCAACGGCAAAGCCCTTAAGCCCCGCGTCTTCAATCAGTTTACCGGCAAAGTGTCCCGCCGGGCGCTTAAAGGTGCTTCCGGCGGAGGGATATTCCAACGGTTGCTTTTCCCTGCGGCGCAGCGCGTAATCGGCCATTTCCGCGGCAAGCTGCGCCCTGTCTGTCGGAACAAGCCGGAAGACCGCGCCCAGCACAATCCGCTGAGGCTGGTCGGAATAGACGCTGTGGCGATAGGAAAAATCATGCTCCCCGGCGGTCAGGCGAAAAATTCCTTCCGGCGTATAGCAGACCGATTCGACCAGCGTATCGGCAATCTCTCCGCCATATGCTCCGGCGTTCATCACTACGGCGCCGCCCACCGTTCCGGGAATGCCCTGCGCAAACGCTAACCCGCCCAGTCCTCGCTCGGCCGCCTGCGCCGCGAGGCGCGCCAGGGAAAAGCCCGCGCCGACAGTCACTTGATTCTCATGCCAAACGGGTTCTTCCTCCGGCATACGAATCACAAGGCCGTCATAGCCCTCGTCTGGCACCAGCAGATTGCTGCCGTTGCCGATAACCGTGTGGCGAAGTCCCGTTTCGCGGGCATAATCCAGCAACGCCGCCGTTTGTTCCGCCGTTTGCGGCACGGCGAAAAAGCGGGCCGGCCCGCCGATGCGAAAAGTCGTGTGCAGCGAAAGCGGTTCGTTCTCCGCCAGCGTGACGCCGATCTTTTCGGTAAAAGCGGTCAAACTCTGCTTCATAGCATTCTCCTCAGTATCATTGGGGTATATCAGTATATAACTGCTCATATCGTTTTATTTTACCATATTTTTATGCGAAAGAACAGGCCAAAAACAAATTTTTCAGAAAGAAAAAAGCGGCAGAGCCGCTTTTGAATCATAAATGCTTATTTGGAAATAAGATTCTGATAAATCGCGGGATGACTGTCGGGAATCACCGTTGCGTCAACGGTTTTTTCATAAAAAGCCGCTGCGTTGTCCGCCCATCCGATAACGGCATAGGCATAACCCATCTCCCACATAGTGTGCAGGCAGGAGAGCAAAAGTCCCGTACCAACGTCGCCGCCGCGAAAGGCCTCGTCCACGCCGATTGGCCCGAAATAATCCTTTGCCGTAGCCTCGAAGCAGGCAAACCCGATCACCCGTTTTTCCTTTACCGCAATATAACAGGTGGAAGGTACAGTGGAAAGCGCCGCCTCACATTCCTGCATCCAGCCCGCGCCAAAATGTGTTTCCACAAATTGCAGCACACGTCTGCGGTCAGGTGCGATGACACGCTTGATTTGGATCCCCTGTTCCATCAGCCGGGCAAGCACGGGCGCTTTGTCGGGTATGGCCCAAAGCCGAACCAAAAGATCGTGCGCCATCAGGTGAGCCTCCGTTTGGCAGTCTGGCCGGTGGGCGTGGCGGCAAGGCCGCCTTCTCCTGTTTCCCGGATGCACGAGGGCATTCCGCAGCCGATTTGGTACATGGAATCAATGACCTCGTCCAGCGGGATAAAACTCTGGATCCCTGCCAGCGCCATGTCGGCGGCCGTAATGGCCAGCACGGCATAAACGCCGTTGCGCTTAACACAGGGCACTTCCACCAGCCCCGCCACCGGGTCGCAGGCCAGACCCAGGCAGTTTTTCAAGGCCAAAGCCGCCGCGTTCACGCATTTGCGGGGCGTTCCGCCCATTACCTCGGTAAGCGCGGCAGCCGCCATGGCGGAAGCCGTTCCGCATTCCGCCTGACAGCCGCCGGAAGCCCCTGAAATCGTGGCGCGATTGGCAATGGCGGTACCGATGCCGCCCGCCGTCAAAAGAGCCTCATAAGCGTCCCGCTCGGAAAAACCGTATTCCTCCTGCGCGGCGATCAGCACGCCGGGTAAAATGCCGGCCGCTCCCGCCGTGGGAGCGGCGGCGATCACGCCCATGGCCGCGTTATATCCGCTGGTTGCCAGAGCGTAAGCCACCGCCTTGGCCTCAAAGGAGCCCAAAAGATTTTTGTGGTTACGAAGATGATTGTAATACTGCGCGGCGTCGCCGCCGGTAAGTCCGCTCACCGAGCGCATATCGGTGGCAATCCCCGCGTTGGCGGCATTTTTCATCACCTGCCAGGTGTGGGCGACCCGCTCCATGATCGCTTCTTTTGACGTTCCGCTCTCCCGCTGCTCCTCGCGCAAAACAATCTGTCCAATGGGAAGCCCGTTTTTCGCACTCTCGTCCAGCAGATACTCGATACTTGAAAAATCCATAATGCCTCCTAAAATCTCGGGATCATGATGGCGTCGCTGACGCTCTCCACCTCCAGAAGCCGCTCCAATGTTTCCTCGTCCACGGGTACGTCGGTTTCCACCACGGTAATCACGTCGCCCTCCCGCCGGGTACGGGACAAGCGGAGATTTCCGATGTTATAGCCGCAAGAGGTCAAAACGTGAGCGATACCGGCCAAAACGCCGGGAGCATCGCGATGAAAGAGAATCACGGTGTCCTCTTCAAACGAGGCCTCCACCTCCATCCCGTTGATTTCGGTGACACAGACCGCTCCGCCGCCAACCGAAGCGCCCATCATCCGCAGGTTTCTCTCTTTGGAGGCAGCCTCAATCAAAACGGTATTGGGATGCAGACGCAGGTCTTCCGCCGTGAAGATCTGATACTGCAATCCGCGGAACTCGGCAAGCGCAAGGCTTTCGCGGATCTTTTCGTTGTCCGGTAAAAAGCCCAGCAGGCCGCCGATCACGGCCTTTTCCGTGCCATGGCCTTTGTAAGTTTCGGCAAAAGACCCGTAAAACGTGATCTTTGCCTGTTTCACATCGCTTCCAAGCAGCCTTCGGCATACCAGCCCCAGCCGGACAGCTCCCGCCGTATGCGAAGACGAGGGTCCCACCGTAATTGGCCCAAGAATATCAAACAAACCGATGCCCATAACAGCGCCTCCTTAGGGAAAGATGCCGCGGATCCGTTTGGCGTCGCAGACCTTCTCCAGCGCCAAAACAAAAGACGCCATCCGCAAGGAAAATTTTTCCCTGCCAGCGGTTTCCCAGACCTTGTCAAAGGTTTTGAGCAACAGATTTTTCATCATGCGATTGACCTCGTATTCGTCCCACATCAGCGACTGCACGTTTTGCACCCGCTCAAAATAGTCCACGATCACGCCGCCGGTAGTGGCCACCAGATCGGGGATCACCGTGATTTCCCGTTCCTCCAGAATCTCGTTTCCCGCCATGGTCACCTGCGCGTCGCCGCATTCCAGCACGATCTCCGCCTGGATCTCAGGCGCGATCTTCTCGTCGATGATGGTATTCCCCGCGCAGGGTGCCAGAATGGTACAAGGCGTTTTCAGCGTCTCCTCAAGAGAAATATGCTTCACATTGGCCGCTTTATAATCACACAGATGCCCGCCGGACAACTTAAATTCCACGATTCCGGGCACGTCGAGCCCCTCCTCCCGGCGAATCCCGCCGGTAGAATCCGAAATGGCCACGATCCGAATCCCCTCGTCATACATGGACATGGCCGCGCTGCGTCCCACCTTACCGAAGCCGGCCAGAACGGCAGTGCTCCTGTCCTGCACATATTTCAGCCGCTTCATGGTGTCCTTGAGCACATACACGGCTCCCCGCCCAGTGGCGTCCCTCCGTCCCAGGCTGCCGCCCAGTTCTACCGGTTTTCCCGTCACAATGCCGGGAATCGCACGTCCTCCCCTCATGCTGAAGGTGTCCATGATCCAGCCC
>JAFZPW010000075.1 GCA_017552495.1 Clostridia bacterium
GCTGATCCTTGGCATTTTGCTGGGGCTTCCCTTTGCTTTTTTCTCCATCCCCATTCCCGCCGCGGCCGACAAGGCCCTTGCCATGCTGGGCGACATGGCCTCGCCGCTGGCGCTCCTGGTGATCGGCGCCGAATTTCAAGCCGGGGCCGTCGTAAAAAAACTCCGTCCCACCGTGGCTGCAGGACTCATCAAGCTGCTTCTTTTGCCCGCGCTCACCATCCCCGTGGCGGCGGCGCTGGGCTTCCGGGGCGAAGCGATGGTGGCCGTGCTGGTCTTTTCCGGAACGCCAACCGCCGTTTCTTCGTATATCATGGCGGAAAACATGGGCAACGACGGCGTTCTGGCCAATGGGATCGTGGCCTTTACCACCCTGTTTTCGGCTGTTACCGTCACGGGATGGATTTTCCTGCTTCGCACATTGGGCCTTCTATAGCCTTCATAACCGTTCCCATCACAGGATGGATTCTGCCGCCCCGGGTAACCGGGCCGTTTTGAGGAGGCGCGCTTATGCTGCAAAACTTTTTATACAGTCTCAACGCCACCCTTCCTATTTTTGCCATGATGGCGCTGGGCTGGGCGCTCAAACGCGCGGGCTTTCTTACGCAGGCGTTTACCGGGACGGCTGAAAAACTGGTGTTTCGCGTGGCGCTGCCCTGTATGCTCTTTCTGGACATCGCCCAGATGGATGCCGCTCAGCTTCTGGACGGGCGTTTCCTCGCCTACGGCGTCGCGGCGACTCTTATCAGCATTCTTGCCGTCTGGGGACTGACCAAACTGTTTTTGAAGGACAAAACGCAGGTGGGCGCTTTTGTGCAGGGCGCATACCGCAGCTCGGCCGCCGTGCTTGGCACGGCGCTTATTGCCAACGTCTACGGCGACGCGGGCTACGCTCCGCTGATGATCCTCGCCTCGGTACCCTTGTATAACATTTTCGCCGTCCTCATTCTGACGCTGGAGGCCGGCGGGGGCGGCAGGCTGGACGGTGCGCGCCTGCGCGGAGCCGCCGCGGGCGTATGCAAAAATCCCATTCTTTTGGGCATTCTGGCCGGCATGCCCTTTGCCCTGTTTCACCTGTCTCTCCCCACGGTGGCGGTAAAGGGGCTGCGCATGGCGGCCAATCTGGCCACGCCGCTGGCGCTGCTCTCCATCGGAGCCGCCTTTGTCTGGGACGACGCCCTGCAAAAGGCGAAGCCCACGATCTGGGCCTCTGCCATCAAGCTTGTGATCCTGCCTGCCGTCTTTCTTCCCGCAGCCGTGGCGCTGGGCTTCCGCAACGCCCAGTTGATGGCGATTTTAATTATGCTTGGCTCTCCCGCCACCGCCTCCGGCTATATCATGGCAAAACAGATGGGCAACGACGGCGTTTTGGCCAATGGGATCATCGTGCTCACCACGCTGCTTTCGGCAGTCACCATCACAGGATGGATCTTTCTGCTGCGCACATTGGGACTTTTATAAACCTGACAGCCGCGCCGCACGCCCGGACGGCCGGAAACAGCGCAAAAAAGACCCCTCGACGGCGCTGGGTCCTTTTGCATTTCAAAAATTATCGGGATTCTTTGACGTGGGAAACGGCATCAGATTTTCCCCAAAAACAGCAAAACCGCAGCGCCCGCCATCCGCTGCTCCAGCGTTCCGGGCAAGCCTCCCAGCGGGATCTCCCGGGGCGATTGCGGCGTTCCGTCCAGCGCGTACATCTCCCGCTGGAGTGCCGCCATGCCGCCTTCCTGCAGAAGCGACGACACCGAAAGGCTGCTTCTGCCGTCCAGTCCGCAGGTAAGCATTTGCCCCGTACTGCGCACATTTCCCTTTCGATCCACCAAAAGATCCCATCGTTCGCCCGGCGCAGCCGGACGGGCCTCCAGCGATTCCGCCTGGATCAATTGCCGCAGCCACGGCAGATCGCCGCGCTTTTCACAGGCGATGACGATCATTTCACCCTCCCCTTTCTGCCGTTATTGTGCGCGGGAAGACGAAAATCATGCGAAAAGAACAGCGCCGCGAATCCGCGGCGCTTCGTTATGCTCTTGTCAGGTCGGCAAAATGCCCGCCGCACAGGGCGGCCAGCGCCTCGGCGTTCGCCTCTACCTGTGCGCCGATGCGCCCGGCGGACACCAAAATCGCGTCCCACAAAAGAGCCGTTTCGTCAAAACAGGTGGGATAGGCTTTCTTCATTCCCAGCGGCGAGCAGCCGCCCCGGACATAGCCAGTCACCTTGTTGATTTCAGCTACATGGATCATTTCCACGCTCTTTTCTCCGGCGGCCCGGGCAGCCTTTTTCAAATCCAGCGCGGCGCTTACCGGCAGGACAAAAACGAAAAATCCGCCTCCCCCGCCCCGGGTCACCAGCGTTTTGAAGACCCGCTGGGGCTCAATACCCAGCCGGGCGGCCACGTCGGCCCCATCCACAGCCTCTTTTCCGTGGGGATAACTGTGCGGAACATAGGAAACGCCGCTCTGCTCCAGCAAGCGCATGACGTTGGTCTTTTCCTCGGCCATGAACTCACTCCATCAACTGGAAAAAACTGTCGCGGGCGTTGGCCACATGAACGCACATCCGGCGCTCGGCCTCGTCGGGATCGTGGTTTTCCAGCGCAGTCAAAATCGCCCGATGCTCCTGCGTGGAGGCCAGGGCTCGGCCATGACGCACGGTAGTCTCCCGCGCCTTGTGCAGATAGTGATGGTACATGGACAGCATCCGCCGCAGAAGATTGCTGCGGCAGCTCTCATACAGCAGTTCATGGAAGCGGTTGTCCAGATTCCACACCCGCAGCTTGTCGCCCTTGGCGGCATAAAATTCCTGAAGCTCCACGATCTCCCGCAGATCCTCCAGTTCCTTTTCGGTCACATGCTCCGCCGCCCAGCGTGCCGCCAGGCCTTCGATCCGGCTGCGGATGGCATAGATGTCGTCCACATCCTTTTCCGAAATGCCCACCACCACGGCGCCCTTGTTGTGGGTGGTCTTCACCAGTCCTTCCAGCTCCAACTGCATCAGCGCCTCGCGAATAGGGGTGCGGGAAACGCCCAGCTCCGAGCTGAGTTTGACCTCCGTAAGGCTCTCGCCGGGAGTCAAATCCCCGTCTAAGATGGCCTTTTCCAACTGGCGGAACACCTGCGTCCGCATGGGTGTGGCGATATAGTCTTCCCCGATCTTTTTCATGCTTTCGCGCTTCCTTTCCCTCAGCGCCGGCGGTTGCGGCGGCGCTTGGCTCTGCGGCGGTTGACGATAATCACATAGGCCACAAAAACGGCGACAAGAGCCACCACGGCGGCCACCGCCACCTTAAACGCCGTGCTGGTAAAAAATCCCGTGATCCGGTCCAGCACATACAGCAGCGTGGAGCGGGATATATCGGAAGCCGCCACCAGATCCATTTCATACTGCTTTTCGCCATAGGTGACGGTGAGTTTGCCCAGCACGTCGCCCGCCTTCACAGGGGCGGTGACTCCCTCTTTCACGGTGTAGTCCAGCTTCAGGTCGGATTTCTCAAACGTGTTGGGCAGCATGGCCACGATGTTTTCGCTGGGCGTCAAAACGGCGGCGTCCTTCTCGTCCGACAGGCGAACGGGGACCTCGGTGATGGGCTCGCTGCTGCTGAGCATCACCTGTTGAGAAAAGGTCTCCGCACCGTAATTGAACAGGCGAATGGTCTCGTCAAACTGGCCGCTGCGACCGTTTTCCTCCTTGGATGCGCCCATGACCACGCTGTAATAAGTATAATCGCCCTTGACGCAGGCCGCCACCAGGCAAAGTCCCGCTGGGGTGGTTGTGCCGGTTTTGATGCCGACCGCTCCCTCGTAATAATAATCGCCGTTGGCCTTTTTCGAGAGAAGATAATTGGTGCTGTATTTGGTGGTGGTGCGGTCGTGCTTGTTGGTGACGGGCAGCGTCACCTCGTCTTCTGCCACAATCTTTGCGATGGTTTCATTTTTCATGGCGGCCCTGGCGATCAAAAGCAGATCGCGGGCTGAGGTGTAATGATCCGCGTCATGCAAACCGTGGGGATTGGTAAAATGGGTGTTGGTGCAGCCCAGACGGCGTGCCGTGCTGTTCATCAGCTCCGTAAAATCCTTCACGCTGCCCGAAATGTGGATGGCAAAAGCGTTGGCCGCGTCGTTTCCCGAAGCGACGAGCATATAACGCATGAGATCCATAAACCCGATCTCCTCGCCCGCCAGCAGATAACTGGAGCTGCCCAACTCGTAAAGACCGTCCACCGCTTCGCGGGTCACGGTGATGGTATCGGTGGGATTTCCGTATTCCATCGCTACCAGCGCCGTCATCAGCTTGGTGGTGCTGGCAGGATATACCCGCTCATCGGCGTTCTGCTCCAGCAAAACCGTGTCGGTGGTGACCTCGTAAAGAATAGCCGATTTGGCGTTCACCGTATGCGTCGGAGCGGGCGCCGCCAGCACGGGGATGCTCAAAAACACCGTCGCCAAAAGAAAACTGCAAAATCGTTTGAACATTTTCGCGCCTCCCGCTGTTATTTTTTCAGATTTATGGTATTATTTTAGCAAATCCCCATGACGATTGCAACCTTTCATCCCATTCGACGGGAAAGATTTTTCAAGATTTTCGGAATATTCAGAATTCGTTCAGAAACGGAGGCTTTTTTATGCGCCGATCCTTTCTTTCCGCGATGTGCGCCATCGTTCTTTTATGCGCCGCGCTGCTTTTTGTCCGGGGCGGCGGCGCCCTGCGCCGGGCAATCGTTCTGCCGGCGGAGCAAAGCGCCGGACTTCCGCCCCTGATACGCGAAACGCCCCGCTTCCTCCCGTTGCCGCCGGAGCGT
Source organism: Clostridia bacterium (assembly GCA_017552495.1). Classification (GTDB taxonomy): domain Bacteria; phylum Bacillota; class Clostridia; order Oscillospirales; family Butyricicoccaceae; genus UBA4644. Next base: position 4,797 of record JAFZPW010000075.1, read on the forward strand.
GAGCGGCTCAATCTCAACACCGCCGCAAAAGAGGAGTTGTCCTCGCTCCCCGGGATCGGGCCGACCCTGGCAGGCCGGATCGTGGATTACCGGGACGCCCACGGCCC
>JAFZPW010000076.1 GCA_017552495.1 Clostridia bacterium
CATGGCGGCCTTTGCCACGTTTGCCATCTTCAGTGCCCGGTCGATGCTGTCGGAGCGTTCTTCTTTCAAATAGGGACGCATGGCGTTAAGCAGATCCACGCGCTCGCTTTTCAACAGATTTCCTTGACCGGAAAGCGCGGTCATGAATTGCGGAAGTACGGCGGCCAGCGCGGGCAGAGCGGACGTTTGCGACGATGACGCAGAGGCTTCGGACGCACCGGCAGGAGGGGCTTCGCCCTTTTGTGCGGCAAGCTGCTGTAAAAGTGCAGCCAGCGCGGCGGAAGAACCTTGCGATGCCTGCTTTCCGCCGTCGGCGTTCGATGGATCTTCGGAGGCGGAAGAAGCTTCGGCTGAACCCGGATCAGGCCCATTCCTTTGGGCCAGAATGGCCTTTGCGGTCTCGACGACTTTTTTCATACTGTCCTGATCTGCCACCAGACGATCCAACCGCTCATCCAGATCAGCCATAGCCCGTCAGATCCCCAGCACTTCGATGACCTTTGCGGCCATGGCGGTGCCGTCCTTTGAACTGAGCAGATTTTGGAGCAGCGCACGCCCGGGGTCGCGCGCGGAACGCTGTGCCGCCTGCGCCGCTGTTTTCAGCGCGTCGCTGCCGCTTCCCGCGATCATGTCGATGAGCTGCCGCCCCGCTGGGGTGTTCATAGCGGTGTTGTATTTGTCCAAGCCTTTGATGATTTTCAGTCCCTGCGGCGACGACATCATGGAACGTGCGGTATTCTCAATTTCTCCGGACATAAAGATTCCTCCTTAGCATGTGTTATTCCAGTATATGACGGCGTGGCGGGAAAGTGTCACCGAAAGGAACGCATTATGAAAATTTGTGTTTGCTCCGATTCTCACGGAAATTCAAAAGGCCTGCAGGAGATGATGGACCGAGAACGGCCGGAGGCACTGTTCTTTTTAGGGGATGGCGAGCGGGACTGGAAGTGGATCGCCATTCCGCAGGAGATCCTGTTTCTTGCGGTATGCGGAAATTGTGATTTTGCCTCTATGTGGCCGGCGAGCGAACGGATCGAGCTTTGCGGGAAACAGATTTTTCTGACTCATGGGCACCTGTATGGTGCAAAACAGGGCCTTTACGGTCTGGAACGCTATGTGTCCGAACATCCTGCGGATCTCGTGCTCTACGGACACACGCATCATCCGGATTGGCAGAATCACGATCTTTGCGATTATATTTGTCCGGGCAGTATGGGCTGCGGAGAAGAGCGCTATGCCGTGATTACGCTGAAAAAACATGCGTCGATGGAGGTTTCCTTCCGAAGACTGTAAAAAACACCCTGCTGAGCAAATCAGCAGGGTGTAATGATTGGACGAATTATTCAGATATCAATCGTTCAGAACCCGGCCGCAGCCGATGTAATGATTGGTGTAATAAGTGCTGTCCAGATCGTCATAGCGAACGCCTTTTCCGGGAGAGGCCGCATGGATGAACTGCCCGTCGCCCACATAAATGCCAACGTGACCCACCTTGGAACTGCCGCTGGTCTGAGAGAAGAAAATCAAATCTCCGATTTTCAACTCAGACTTTTTGATGCGGACAGAATTGGTGTACTGGGTGGCGGAAGAGTGGGAGAGAGAAACGCCAAATTGCGCGAACACATACTGGGTAAAGCCGGAACAGTCAAATCCGCTGGGGCTTGTCCCGCCGTAAACATATTTGCAACCCAAAAGGCCCGCGGCATAGTCGATGATCTCCTGGCGCGTTCCGCTGGCCGAAGACGTAGATCCGGAAGAACCGGCCGAAGCAGAAGCGGAAGATGTGGAGCCGGAAGATGCGGCATAGGGGACGATGGAGACATATTCAGGAGAAATGTAGCCGGTCTTTCCACCGTACTGTACCTTAAACCAGCCGTTGTTGATGCCGATGATTTTGGCGATCTTGCCTTCGTACAACTTGGTGACGATGCTGTTTTCCGTGCCGGGAGCGCTGCGCATATTCAACACAGCCGTGGTGACCTTGGCGCCGCCGCATTCGATGTTCATAATGGGCTGAGCCGTCACGTAATCGGCGCTCATATAACCAACCTCGCCCTGATAGGCGATCCGATACCAGCCGTCGGTCTTGTCCAGAATCGCAACCCGGGTGTCGTTGACCAGTTTCCCGATGCTGGCGGAGGAGGTGGAGGGCTCTTTTCGGAAATTGACCGAAGAACTGGTGGAAACGATCCCGCCTTGCAAATCATAGGCGAAAACAGAAACAACCAGCAGCGCGGTGAACAGGCTGGCGAGGATGAGGATTCGTGCGACAGATTTTAATTTCACGGTAATACCTCCCGGTCAGGCGGCGGTCATTTTCCGCTCAGCGCTCTTTCCAGCCAGATAGAGGCAAGCTCCATGGCGTCGTAAAGATTGCCGCGCTCGGCGGATTTGACCACACGGTCAACAGAACTGATTTCAGGATCGGTGTATTGCAATTGGATCAAAACACGATCCGAAAGGGCGTAGCCCTCTTTGGGCTGCGAAGACAGAACCTGCAGCATGATGATATATTTATCCTCCATGCTGCCGTAATAAATGACGGCGTCCTTTCGCATCAGGGGATGCCCCTTGTAAGAAAGGGGAAGAACGTCTTTTTTTCCGGTTGCTTCCATAAGAATACCTCCGAATGCATTTAGTATAACAGAAAAGATTACAAAAGTCAAACAAAATAGTTACAAAAAATAAACAAAATTGCCGCTTGTTTTTTGACAGCGGCAATCGAGTCGCAAAGCAAAACCCGGTCAGTCAGAGAGATAATGCCGCACCAATTCCTGCAACAGCTCGTCACGGTCAATTTTTCGGATCAGGGTGCGTGCGTTGTTGTGGTTGGTGATGTAGGTGGGATCCTCCGACAGGATGTAACCGACGATTTGGTTGATGGGATTGTAACCCTTTTCCTGCAAAGCGTCATACACGGCGGTCAAAACCTGTTTCATCTCCAGATCGGCATCGTCGTTGATCCTGAATTTTCGCGTTCCGTCTAACAGCATAGGCTCCCTCCATATAAAATTTAATCTATTTGTATTTATTATAACGCATTTTACCGCCAATGTAAAGAAAAAAAGCGAACAAATTTACGAAAAGTTGCAGGGACGGAAAGACCCGTCCCTGCAAAAACGGGATCAGAGACGAAGAACTGCGCCGAACGCGTCGTTCAGCGATGTCAGGATCTTTCGGATGATTTCATCGGCTTCCGCGTCGTTCAGGGTGTGATCGGGACTGCGAAGCGCCAGGGAGAAGGCAACGCTCTTTTTACCAGGCGGCACGGGCGCGCCGCGATAAACATCGAACAGTTCCAGATGATCCAGCGCCTTTCCCGCGGCGGAGCGGATGGCCTGTTCCAACTGCAGCACATAGATCGCTTCGTCGCACACTACGGCAAGGTCGCGGGTGGTGGCGGGGAACTTGGGGATCGGGTGATAATACCGCTCCTGATCCACCAGCTCGTACATCAGATCCAGATCCAGTTCGGCGGCATAAAGCTCTGCACCGATGCCGTAATGCTTCAAAACAGTGGGATGGATCTGTCCCGCATATCCCACCGTGCGCTCGCCGCAGCGGATCTCGGCACACCGGCCGGGGTGATAGCTGGGAGCGGTGCTGCAAGGAAGGAAGACACAGCCCGGGATCGAAAGCATGGAAAAGACTGCCTCGATGCAACCCTTGAGCTGGAAGAAATCTTCGCCATAGGTGGCCATGGTGAGCGTCATTCTTTCCTCCGGGAGCTGACTGGGATCGACGCTGCCGTTGGCGGTCAACTTGGGCAGATAGATTTTTGCCTGCTCAAACAAATGGATCGCGGGGGCGCGGAAATTATAATTTCGTGCGGCGACCTCCAGCATGGCGGGGAGCGCGGTGGTCCGCATCAGGCTCTGATCCTCGCCCAAAGGATTGGTGATGACAATGGCCTTGCGCCGGGGATCGGTTTCCGCCAGGGCGATTTTGTCTGCCGCCTTGGGGCTCATGAAGGCCAGCGTGCGGGCTTCGTGATAACCCACGGCGTTGCAGGCGTTGTTGACCAGACGGCCGAACATCTGCCGCCGGGTCAGGCCGCCCTTGGTGGTCTGGCCGGTGAGC
>JAFZPW010000077.1 GCA_017552495.1 Clostridia bacterium
GGGAGATCATGCGGGCGCAGACGATGGCAGCCGCCACCAGCAGCACCGCGATCACCACGTTGAGCACCCGCGCCGCAACGGGGGCTTTTTCCCGAGCAGCGTTGTTCTTATTCACCGAAGATCGCCTCCTCCAGATATACCACGCGCCGATTCTCGGGCAGGCTCAGATACTCGCTCAGCTTTTCCTCGTCGAGACCGAGATAATAGTCCAGCATGCCGGTCATGGTCTCGCGCATGTCGGCCACCCATCCGCGGCCGCGCTCGCTGAGGTCGCTCCGCCCCTCGGTATAGCTCACCGTTTCAAAGAAATTGATGATGCCGCTGCTCAGCATGCGCATGTCGCCGGCCTTGTCCCATTTCTGCCATTTTTCCTGGTCCCGGCGCAGATACAGCTTTTCCATATCGTACACCAGATCGGCGAAATAGTTGGCGCAATAATAGACGTCGCCGTATTCGGAAAAGGTCTCGCCGTAATACATCCGGATGTTTTGATGCTCCGCGTAGGAAACGAAGGCGGAATACTCACCCCGATCCAGAAACCCGTCCATCGTCTCACACACCGCCTCGGCATTGCGCTCGGCGGCACGGCGGCGAGCGTTTTCGGGGAATTGCCATGCCTGCTCCGACACCACGGCCATGACCACGATGGCGATCACCAGAAACAGGATCACCAGCACGCGGGGCAGAATGCGGGTATAACCCGTTGTCTTTTTGGCGACGGCTTTTTCGGCGGCGGAAAAACGCCGCTGAAAGCGCGCCATATCCTTCCGGTGCTGAACGGACTGCTCATTCGGCCGTCCGCAATAGGGACATTCCTTGTCTTCCAGCGCGACTTCGCCGCCGCAATAGGGACATTTCATCGGTTACAACCCCTTTTCTTTTAAAAGAGCTTCGCAGAACTCGTAAGAGGCGAAGCCGTTTTCCGTTACCTCAGTCCGCAGCGCTTTCAGATCGCCTTCCGTCAGGCGGAAGCGCTGCGTCAGCTCCTCAAGCAGCGGGCCGCGCAGCCCGTCCAGCCGCTCGTATTCCCCGTCAAGCAAAACGGGGCGCAGCCGTTCGAGGTCAAAAAGATAGGCCCCGTAATACAGCGTCCAGGGGGCGCTTTGCCGTCCCTCGTCATATTCCCGCAAACGGTCCTTTACCTGAAGCAGCCGCCAGGAAAACTCACAAAACGCATGGTGCTGATAATTGTAAATGCTGTGGCTGTCGCTCAGTGACTGACCATATGCCTGCCCCAGCCATTCCCAGTCTCCGGCGGCATAGGCCTTGTCCAGCAGCGGAAAATATTCTATCTGCCAGCGTAGTTCCGCCTTGTACCGGGCCGCCTCCCGCCGCGTCTTGGCGCTATGAAGCATAAAGCCCGCAGCGACGATGACCAGAAGGATCGCGCCGAAGACCAGCAGCCGCCCGCTCAGACGGCGCAGGTTTTTCTTCAGCTCTTCCTTCGGCTTTTCGCCCAACGCCGTCAGGTCGGTGCGGACACCCTCCAGCTTGTTCATATAGGCCGCCTCAGCGGCGGGAAGATACATGGTGCCGCAATAGGGACAGTTGGGGATGTCCGCGGAAAACGGCGCGCCGCAGGAGCGGCAGATCACGGTGTTCGGCTGCTGGGGCGCGGAGGGGTTTTGTTTGTCTTGCATGGCCGCTTCCCTTTCTTCTTGATTTTGCGTTATAAATTATACTATAAAACGCCTGGGTTTGCAAGCGGGTGCGGCCATTTGCCGGAGAATGACAGAGCTCTGCGTGAAACAATCAGAAAAACGGAGCCCCTATGCGGACAAAGAAAAAAGCCGCTTAATCGCTGAAATCGTTGTCGATGACGATGTCAAAGGTGTAGTCGGGCCTGCGGCGGACCAGCGCGGCGCGGAGTTCTTCATAAAGCGTCTGCACGTCGCTGCCATAGGAAAACACCAGATCAAAGGTGACCCGCTTTTGGGCGGGATCCGCATAAAAACCGTGAAGCTGCTGCACCTGAGGATAATCGGCCAGAACGGCGTCCACGTCCTGCCGCAGAGCGCTGATTTCGGGACTTTGGGTGTTGGCGGCGTAAACGCCAACGGTGAGAACAATGCCGAAGGCGGAAAAAACCTCCTCGCTGATTTTGCGGGTGAGGGAGTGGATTTCCCGGGCGGTCATGGTGTCGTCCACCTCGATGTGCACCGACCCCAGCGTGCGCTCGGGGCCGTAACGGTGGAGGATCAGGTCGTAGGCGCCGTGCACCTGGGGATGGGCGCAGATCCGATCCCGCAGAGCCCGGGTGAGCTCGCCGTCCACCCGGATGCCGATGAGGTCGTTGAAGCTGCCCAACAGAATCTCTATGCCTGCCTTGAGAATAAAAAGCGAGATCACCGCGCCCAGCCAGCCTTCCAGGCTGACCTTCCACAGCAGACTGATCCCAGCGGCCGCCAGCGTGGACAGAGAGATGACGGCGTCGAAGGAGGCGTCGGTGCCAGAGGCCACCAGCGATTCCGAACGATATTCCAGACCCTTTGCCTTGACATAGCGGCCCAGGAAGAACTTGACTGCCACCGCCGCGGCGATGACCGCCAGCGACAGGGCGGTATAATGGGCGGCGGCGGGGTGCAGGATCTTTGCCACCGATTCCCGGAACGAGGCCAGGCCCGCCAGTAGGATAATCAGGGCGATGAGAACGGCGGAGAGATGCTCGATGCGGCCATGGCCGTAGGGATGCTCCCGGTCGGGCGGCCGGTTGGCCAGCTTTGCGCCCAAAATGGTGATTACCGAGGACAAAACGTCGCTCAAATTGTTTACCGCGTCCAGCAGGACGGCGATGGAGCCTGCCAGCAGGCCCACCGCGGCCTTAAAAGCCGCCAGCGCCAGGTTGGCGGCAATGCCCACCAGGCTGACGCGAACGATCTGTTTGCTTCGGTTCATAATCATCCTCCCTTTCCGGCCTTTCCGCAAGCAGGATATGCGGCGAGCGGGGCGGATGTGCAAAGATCCGCCTGGTTCAGTTGTAACCAATCCGGGCGGTTTTGTCAAGGGCTTTTCCTTTTTTGAACAAAGGGACAAACATTCCTCAAATTTCTTTATTGCATTACGTCAAAAAACGGCGTAAAATAAAAACAAACAGGAATCCGGCGGTTTGCCGAACGATATTTCAAGGCAGGAGATGACTATCATGCGTGAGAACAACCGGCCGAGAGGCAGAGAAAAGAGCGTCACCGGCGCGGGCAAAAGCGTTTATAAACGCGGCGAAGGCCTTGGCACCGGCCCCGTGGGCAGCCAGCAGGGCTATGACGGCCGTCCCGGCGCCGGCTCGCAGCAGAGCGGCCAGCCCGGGCAGCAGCGAGTCACCCGCGGCGGGGGAAAATCGCTGATCGCCATCCTTCTGGCGCTGCTTTTGGGCGGCGGCGGAGGCGGCGCGCTGCTTTCCGGCTTGCTGGGAGGCGGAACCACCACCCAGCAGAGCGGCTATTCCAATGTTCCCAACACCACCCCCGCTTACACCCAGCAGAACAACGCCGCCTCCGGCAATCTGGCCGACCTGACGGCGCTGCTCAGCGCCTTTACCTCCGGCGGCGTGTCCTCCGGCTGGGGCAGCACGGTTTCTCAGCCCGCCGCTTCCGGCAGCGCGGCGGGCGCCTTCAGCGCCGGCAGCAACACCGGCTCGCTGAACACGGCGGTTGCGCCGGGGTCCCGGGCCAAACGCACCGAGATTCTGGGCAACGGCCGGGACGTATACACCGTCATGGTCTATCTGTGCGGCACCGATCTGGAGTCTCGCAGCGGCATGGGCACCGCCGACCTGCAGGAGATGGTTTCCGCCAACATCGGCGACAACGTCAATCTGATCGTCTATACGGGCGGCTGCGCCGGGTGGAAGAACAATGTGGTCAGTTCCCGGGTCAACCAGATCTATCAGGTGAAAAGCGGCGGCCTTCTGTGCCTCAGCGACAACGCCGGCGTCGGCGCCATGACCGATCCGCAGAATCTGGCGTCCTTCATCCAGTTCTGTACCAAGAACTTCCCCGCCAACCGCAACGCCCTGATCTTCTGGGATCACGGCGGCGGCTCGCTCTCGGGCTACGGTTACGACGAAAAGAACAGGAGCGCCGGCTCCATGAATCTGGCTGGCATCAACAGCGCCCTTAAGGCGGGCGGCGCCACCTTTGACTTCATCGGCTTCGACGCCTGTCTGATGGCCACGGTGGAAACCGCTCTGACCCTCACCCCCTACGCCGATTATCTCATCGCCTCGGAGGAAACCGAGCCCGGCCAGGGCTGGTATTACACCAACTGGCTCACCAACCTTTCCCGCGACACCTCCATGAGCACGCTGGAGATCGGCAAAAACATCATCGACGATTTCGTGACCGTCAGCGCCCAGAAATGCCCGGGACAGAGCACGACCCTTTCTGTGGTGGATTTGGCCGAGCTGGAGCACACCGTGCCTCAGGAACTGAAGGATTTTGCCGTTGGCACCTCGGCCCTGATCCAGAATCAACAGTTCCAGACCGTGTCCAACGCCCGGGCCAAGACCCGGGAGTTCGCCGCCGCCAATCGCATCGACCAGGTGGATCTGGTGCATCTGGCGGGCAATCTGGGCACGAAGGAGGGCAAAGAACTGGCCGACGCGCTGCTGAGCGCGGTGAAATACAACCGCACCTCCTCCAACATGACCAATGCCTATGGCCTGTCCATTTACTTCCCCTATCAAAAGACCTCCTCCGTCCAGACGGCGGTGAACACCTATCAGGCCATCGGCATGGATGAGGAATATCTCCGCTGCATCCAGCAGTTTGCCAGCATGGAGGTCTCCGGTCAGGCGGTCTCCGGCGGCGCCAGCTCGCCGCTGAGCGCGCTGCTGGGCGGTTATGCCGGTTATCCCGCCGGGCAGAGCGGATCCTCTTCCACTGCGGGCGCCGACATGATCTCCCAGGTGCTTTCCGGCCTGCTGGGCGGCAATTTGGGCGGGGTCTCCGGCCTCACCGGCGGCAACAGCGGCTTTTTGGGCCGCTCGCTGGACGTGGAATCCGCTACCCGGTTCATTGCGGCCAATCAGTTCGATCCGGGCCAGATGGTGTGGATCGAGCGCGGTGACGGCACGTTGGGCATGTATATGAATCTGGAGCAGTGGAAACTGGTGCAGGATCTGCAGCTCAATGTTTTTATTGACGACGGCGCGGGGTATATCGACCTTGGTCTGGACAACGTCTATGAGTTCACGGAAGACGGCGCGCTGTCCGGCGAATACGACGGCACCTGGCTCGCCATCAACGACCAGCCCGTGGCCTATTACCACGAGAGCACCGTGGACGACGACACGAATTACAGCATCACCGGGCGGGTGCCCGTGATGATAAACGGCGTGCGTGCCGACCTGATTCTGGTCTTTGACAACGGACATCCCGACGGCTTTATCGCCGGCGCCCGTTATGATTACCGGGATGGCGAGACCGAAACGGTGGCCAAGAGTCTGGACGGCCTGACTGTGGGCGACGAGCTGGACTTCCTCTGCGACTATTATTCCTATGACGGTGTGTATCAGGACAGCTATTATCTAGGCGATCCCATGACGGTCACCGCGGATATGGTCATCAGCAACGTCTATATCGACAAAGAGGCGGCTTCGGCCACCTACCGCTTCACGGACATTTACAACCAGACCTACTGGAGCCCCGTGATGCATTGAACAAAAACGCCCGGGAACGGTTCTTTGCGCCGTTCCCGGATTGCAAAAAGCCGCCCCGACAACGCTTGTCGGGGCGGCTCTGTTTCTGTTCGCTTAGTCCGGCAAAGGAAGCGCCTGCTCCCGGATGCGCTCCAGCCAGCGGGATCTGCGGTAATACCAGAGAAAAATCACCGAGCTGATGCCCCAGGTGACCGGATAGGCCAGAAAGACCAGAGCGATGCTGCGGAACAGATGGAGCACCACCTGGATATAGGCCACGCGGAACACGCACCAAACCCCCAGCATCACATACATGGGCACCTTGGCGTAGCCCGCGCCGCGGCACACGGCGGCGATGCCGTGGGACATGGCCAGCAGCACATAGGCCACCGAGCAGATCCGCCCCCGCAGCACGCCGGCGGCGATGGCCTCGGCGGATTTCCCGAACAGGCCCACCAGCGTGGGGGCGAGAAAATAGAAGACGGCGCCCAAAACGGCAGCGCAGACGCAGGAAAAGCCTACGGCAAAGCCCGCGCCCTCTTTGACCCGACCGTATTCCCGCGCGCCGATGTTCTGGCTGACAAAGGTGGTGGCCGCCGAGCAGAACGCGTTGATGGGAATAAAGATGAAGCCCTCCAGCTTGACATAGGCGCCGTTGCCCGCCACCGCCGCCGCGCCGAAGCTGTTGACGCTGGACTGGACGATGACGTTGGCAAAGGCGATCACGGAGTTCTGCACCCCGGAGGGCAGACCGATGCGGATCATTTCTTTTGCCAGCGCCCGGTCGAAACAGACGCCATGCAGCGTGACCCGGTAAGGGGCGTCGATCCGGCGCAGGCGGGTATAGGCCAAAATCGCGCTGAGACCCTGGGCCAGAACGGTGGCCAGCGCCGCGCCCTTGACGCCCATTTGCAGCGCCCCCACAAAGAACAGGTCCAACGCCACGTTGACCGCCGAGGAGACCATGAGGTAATACAGCGGGCGACGGCTGTCGCCCACCGCCTGAAAAATGCCGTTGGCGCTGTTGTAGAGGATGACGGTGAGGATGCCGGAAAAATAGATGCGGAGATAACCCACGGCGTCGGGAAGCACGCTGGCGGGCGTGTCCATCAACCGCAGCAGAGCCGGCGTGGCGGTGACGCCGATGACCGTCAAAGCGGCCCCCGAGATCAGCGCGGTGGATACCGCCGTCCCCACGGCGCGGCGGAGCCGGCGCTCGTCGCCCGCGCCGAAGCACCGGGCGATGACCACGCTGACGCCGCCGAACACGCCGCCTAAAATGCACACCAGCAAAAAAATCAGCGAGCCGGTGGAGGTGACGGCGGCCAAGGCGTCCTGCCCCACGATATTGCCCACCACCAGCGCATCCACCGCGTTGTAAAGCTGCTGAAAAAGCTGTCCCAAAAACAGTGGAAAGGCAAACCGCAGCAGATTGGGGCGGATGCTGCCGCGAATCAGATCAACGCCGCTGCCCGCCGCCATATCAGCCGTTGTTCAGCAGGCCGTTGAGCAGATCGTCCAGCCAGGGGGCGTGGACAGATTCCACCATGCCTTCGTCCATGGCCTTGGCCACGGCGGGCTCGATGGGCAAACGGGCCGCCAGCGGGATCCCGTACTGCGCGGCTACGGCGTTCACGCGGCTCTCGCCGAAGATCGCGTGCTCCCTGCCGCAGTCGGGACAGCGGAAATAAGACATATTTTCCACGATGCCCACCACGGGGACGTGCATCAGCCGCGCCATGTTCACGGCCTTGTCCACGATCATGCCCACCAGCTCCTGGGGGGTGGTGACGATAAGGATGCCGTCGATGGGAAGAGACTGGAAAACGGTCAGCGGCACGTCGCCGGTGCCCGGCGGCATATCCACATACATATAATCCACATCGTCCCACAGGACGTCGGTCCAGAATTGCTTGACCGCGCCGCCGATCACGGGGCCGCGCCATACCACGGGGTCGGTCTCGTTTTCCAGCAGCAGGTTGATGGACATCATCTGGACGCCGGCACGGCTGACGGCTGGTAAAATGCCCGCGCCGTTGCCCTGGGCCCGGCCATGTACGCCGAAGGCCTGGGGGATGGAAGGACCGGTGATGTCGGCGTCCAGCACGGCGGTGGAATAGCCCCGCAGACGGGTCTGAGAGGCCAGAAGAGAGGTGACCATGGATTTGCCCACACCGCCCTTGCCGGAGACCACGGCATAGACCTTTCGCACCGACACGCCCTCGGCCAGACTGGCCTTCAGATCCTGAGACTGGGCGCGGGAGGGACAGTCGGCGCCGCAGGTCTCACAGTTGTGGGTGCAGGATTCGGCTTCGCTCATAAGGTGTTCGCTCCTTTTAATAAATAATAATGACCTTTTTCACGCGGCCGCGAAAGCGGGCCGCCGCTTCTATCATGGCACAATTCGGCGAGGTTTGCAAGTCCCTTTACTTTCTTGGCTGAAAATGGTATACTGAAGACAAAAAAGAAAGGAGCTTTGCGCGATGAGTGAAAAAAAGACCTGTCCGGGCACGCAGGAGGAAAAGCCCTTTTGGGAGGGCAAGCATTACGCCTTTTTCTGTAACCGGGAATGCGAGTTTTTCCCCTGCCATGAGGGGAGCGATCCGGAGCGATTCAACTGCCTGTTCTGCTATTGCCCGCTTTACGCCCTGGGCGAAACGTGCGGCGGCAATTTTACTTATAACGAGCGGGGGATCAAGGATTGCTCCGCCTGCCGCCTGCCCCACGATCCCAAAAGCTACGGCTATATCATCGGGAAATACGGCGAGCTGATGGCGCTGGCCGCCCGCAGGCCCGCGGAAGAGCAGCCGCCCGTGCAGGAGGAGGCGTAAGCGCGGGAAACGGAAAATTCGGCGAAAACGGCGAAAAATTTGCACGAAAAGAATAATTATTCGTGTAGTTGGCGGAACATACGGCGGGAAAAGAAAGAATTTAATGAAAAACAGGAAAAAGGGGTCAAAAAACGCAAAAAACACAAAGAAAAAGGCATAAAAATATATGGAAAAAGACGGAAAAACCGTCTTTTTTTCTTTGAAAACAGGCATTTTGACGAGGAGAGGGCTGATTTTGAGGGAAAAAAGTATTGCATTTTGAAAAACCGCGTGCTATAATAAAGCAACCATGTTGATAGACGTTTGTTTTTGGAGGTCGAACGGCGGCAATGGGAGGCCGACGTCCGCGCGCCGGATGCATACGTCAAAACACGAACAATATTTTTAGGAGGAAATGAACAATGAGCAAGAAATTTACCCGCTTGCTGGCTCTGGCCCTGGCGCTGACCATGGTTTTCGCCCTGGCCGCCTGCGGCAATAAGCCCGTTGAGCCGGTCGAGCCCAACAATCCCACCGAGAACACCGATCCCACCGAGAACACCGATCCCA
>JAFZPW010000078.1 GCA_017552495.1 Clostridia bacterium
GATGACCGATTATCTTGTCCCCGCTCTGATGGCGGTCATTTTGCTTTACGGACTCGTTCGAGGCGTGGATCTTTACGACGCCATGACCTGCGGCATCCGGCAGGGACTTTCTACCTGCGGACAGATTTTTCCAGCCATTCTGGTGATGCTGGCCGCCGTCACCATGCTGCGTGCCAGCGGCGCGGTGGATCTTCTGGCCCACTTTCTGGCGCCGCTGAGCGAGCCATTGGGCATTCCGGCCCAATGCCTCCCGCTGGCGTTGCTGCGCCCCTTTTCCGGCAGCGGAGCGCTGTCGGTGGGTTCCTCCGTCATCGCAGAAGCGGGTCCCGACAGCACGGCGGGCCGGGTGGCCGCCGTCATGCTGGGCAGCAGCGAGACCAGCTTCTATACCATCGCCGTCTATTCCGCTTATCTGGATCTGAAAAGCACCCGCTACGCTCTCCCTGCCGCCCTTTGCGCCGATCTGGCCGCTTTTCTCATGTCGGGGATCGCCGTCCGCCTGTTGATGGAATAAGCAAAGACCCCCGAAGGAGGCCTTTTTGCTGTCTTTTCAGTTGAGAATGGCGGTCATCACGTTGAGATATCCCGCAAAAACCACCCACAGCGCATAGGTAATCTGCAAATTCCCCGCCAGACGGTCGCTCTCTCGAAACCGGCCGATCATGCGTAAAATCGCCGCCTCCAGCACCGCCAAAATGGCGAAGGCCGCCCAATACAATCCAAACCGGAAAAATACCGGCGTCCAGATCACATTGAGCGCAAGCTGGATCCAATAAATATCGGGAACCCGTCCGTCCTTTCGCCACACCCGCCAGGCCGACACGCCCATCAGCGTGTAAAGCACCGTCCAGGCGATGGGAAATACCGCGGCAGGCGGCGCCAGCGGCGGCTGTTTGAGCTGACTGTAATGCTCCATGGCGTCCCGCCCCGTAAGAAGATAGGAAAGTCCGCCCGCCGCCAGGGCGGCGCCCACGCTCAGAGCCAGTTGTCCGTATTTCTTTTCCTTCAAGCAAAATCAACCCCTTTCTCTCTATCTTGTGAGAAAAAGGGGTTGTTTATTCCGATTTTTCGCAAATGCGGTTTACAGGCTGCAGCAGAGTGCATCCTTCCGCTCCCGGCAAAAGGCGACCGCCTCCCGCCAATGCGCTTCCAGCCACGTCCGCAGCGCCTCGCAGTGCGCCACGGCGCCGTCATGCTCCGCTTGGGTAATATCCCCCGCCAGCAGCGCCTGCTCCAGCTCATCCCGATCCAAAACCCGGATTCTTCCGCCTGGCACTACGGCGATATCCAGATACAGATCCCGAAACCGGGGATTTTCCGGATCGCTGAAATCGTTGCCGCCGGTGATGTCAAAATACAGTTCGATAAGCCTTCCCCCGTCGTCAAAGGCCGCCGACAGCCAGAAATACCGCTCCCGCAGGGCCAGCTCATACCAGGTGTAGCCCACATCCGAGATGGTCAGCGGCCCGCCGTCCGTCGGCACCCGCACAGGGCGGCGAATGGTTTCGATGCAGTGGACGGCCTCCCGTCCCGCGCCCCAGGGCGTCACGATGTCCGCCGCAAAAAGGCGGGTCGTGCGATCATGATGAAACGACCATTTCATGTCCCTAATCTTCATTCGTGTCCTCCTGCGGGGCAGTATAATGCTCCAGCGCGTATTCAAAATGCCGGAAAAACCGTTCCTTCGCCTCCCGGCTCTCGGGCAGGCGGGGATGGAGCAGGTCAAAAGCGTGATACATTCCCGGATAAACGTCCAGCTCCGCCTCCACGCCGGCCTCCTTCAACCGTTGGATAAAGTTTTCCGTTTCGGCGTAAAAGGGCTCTGCCGTCCCCACAAAGGTATAAGCGGGCGGAAGCCCGCGATAATCGGTCTGGCGGGCCGCCGCCGCATAGGGCGAAACCTCTTCTTTCGCATTTTCCCGCAGATACATCCGCCAGCCCCGATGATTGCGGCGGGTGTCCCAAACCTTGCCGTGGTTGTTTTTGGAGGTCTCGGTGTCAAAATTGTCGATCATGGGATAGAGCGGCATTTGAAAGGCAATCTTTACCTCGCCCCGGTCCCGGGCCAGCATACACAGCGAAGCCGTCAGCCCGCCGCCCGCGCTCTCGCCGCCCACCATGATCCGGTTGGGATCGGCGCCCAAGGCCGCTGCATTATGTTTCAGATACAGCAGAGCCTCGTAGCAATCTTCAATGGCCGCCGGATAAGGGGCGCGAAACGACAGCCGGTATCCCGGCGACACCACCACGGCGCCGTAGCGCCGCGCCAGATCCATCCCCCGGGAAAGGAGAGTCATCTCCTTCATTCCAGTCATATATCCCCCGCCGTGGATCCACAAAACGGCAGGTGTTTTCTCCCGCCGCACCTTGGGCAAAAGCAGCAGCAACGGGATCTTCCGCCCCTTTGCTTCAATGCGCCGCCGCTCAATGCAAACGGGCAGTCCGCTGACGTTGACGATCACAAGTCCGCTCCTTCCTCTTCGGGCGGCAGCGCGGGCTCCACCAGCGCCGTCTGATATTCAAAATAATGCACCATGCCGGGCTTGGCTCCCTGAGGCTTTTTGACCCGGCGGACAGCGGTATAGTCCACCGCCGCGTGGGGCTGCTTTCCCGCGTCGGAATAATAGGCTGCGATAGCCGCCGCCTGCCGCAGCGCCTCATCCGATGGCGCTTTGCCCTGGGTAAACAGGATGGCATGGCTCCCCGCCACGTTTCGGGCGTGGAACCAGATGTCGTTTTTCCCCGCCCGCCGATGGGTCAGCTCGTCGTTTTCCCGGTTGTTGCGCCCGCAGAGGACGGTGAACC
>JAFZPW010000001.1 GCA_017552495.1 Clostridia bacterium
GAGATCCACGGCGAGCCGCCGAAGATCGCGCCCGCGATCATGGCGATGAAGGGCACCTTGGCGCCGCAGGGGATGAACGTGGTGGTCATGATGGTCATGCGGCGGTCGCGCTCGTTTTCAATGGTGCGGGAGGCCATGATGCCGGGGATGCCGCAGCCCGTGCCCACCAGAATGGGGATGAAGCTCTTGCCCGAAAGGCCAAATCTCCGGAAAACACGGTCGAGTACAAAGGCCACGCGAGCCATGTAGCCGCGTGCCTCCACAAAGGCCAGCAGGAAGAACAGCACCAGCATCTGGGGCACAAAGCCCAGCACTGCGCCCACGCCGGCCACGATGCCGTCCAGAATCAGTCCCTGGAGCCAGTCGGCACAGCCGATTTTGTCCAGCAAACCTTGAATGAGCGCGGGGATGCCGGGCAGCCACACGCCAAACGCGGCGGGATCAGGCTCGGCAAAGCCTTTTTCCGCAAAATAGGCCACTGCGTCGGTAAACGCTATAGGGTTGACGTCGTCCTTCGCATCGGCGGGAACCTGATCGAAATAGACGGTAACGTCGCTCTCCTCCAGTGTTTCCTCATCCTTCACAACCGTGACCGTGGCAGTGCTTTCGCCGGTGAAGGTGCGGATCTCGTTCAGCAGCGCAGAAGCGTCGAAGTCCTCGTCCTCCGCATCGAATTCAAATCCGTAAGCGTTTAGGGCATTGGTCGCGGCGGAATAATCATCGGCGGCCTCAGCAGCGGCCCCGGAGCCGATGCCGAAGAGGTGATACCCGTCGCCGAACAGGCCGTCGTTTGCCCAGTCGGTGGCGGCGGAGCCCACGGTGACCATGGAGATATAATAGATCAGGAACATCACGACAGCGAAGATAGGAAGACCCAGCCAACGGTTGGTAACAACCTTGTCGATTTTGTCCGAGGCCGTCATCTCCCCGGCGATCTTTTTTTGATAAATGCCTTTGAGGAGCTGGGCGATGTAACCATAGCGTTCGTTGGTGATGATGCTTTCGGCGTCGTCATCCAGTTCCTGTTCAGCGGCCTTGATGTCCCCTTCTATGTGCGCCAGCGTGCTCTCGGACAGTTTGAGCTGCTCCAACGCCTTTTCATCCCGCTCAAAAAGTTTGATGGCGTACCACCGCTGCTGTTCCTCGGGCAGATCGTGAAGGCTGACCTCCTCGATATGGGCCAAAGCGTGCTCTACCGGGCCGGAAAAGGTATGCCGCGGGACGGTCCCGCCGCTTTGGGCGGCTTCCACCGCAGCGGCGGCGGCCTCATCGATGCCGGTGCCCTTAAGCGCCGAAATCTCCACGATCTTTACGCCCAGGGCGCGGCTCAGCGCGGGAACATTGATCTGATCCCCGTTTTTCTTCACGATGTCCATCATGTTGATGGCAATGACCACGGGGATGCCCAGCTCGGTGAGTTGGGTAGTAAGATACAAATTGCGCTCTAAATTGGTGCCGTCCACAATGTTGAGAATGGCGTCGGGGCGTTCGTTCATCAAATAATTCCGGGCCACCACTTCCTCAAGCGTATAGGGCGAAAGGGAATAAATGCCGGGCAGGTCGGTGACAATAACGCCGTCGTATTTTTTCAGTTTACCCTCTTTCTTTTCCACTGTGACGCCGGGCCAGTTGCCCACGAACTGATTGGAACCGGTGAGCGCATTGAACAGCGTGGTCTTGCCGCTGTTTGGATTGCCTGCAAGGGCGATCTTGTATTCCATGGGAGTCTTCCTTTCTTCTTTTGTTAGTCTTCTTTAACACAGGGGCGCAAAAACGCCCTCGCTGGGTATTTTACTCCACCTCCACCATTTCCGCGTCGGCTTTGCGGATCGAAAGTTCATAGCCGCGAACGGTCACCTCGATGGGGTCGCCCAGCGGCGCCACTTTTCGGACCCAGACCTTTGTACCGCGGGTCAGGCCCATATCCAGGATGCGGCGCTTGACGGCGCCCTCGCCGTGTAGTTTGACGACCTGAACCGTATCCCCGATCCGCACTTCTCTCAGCGTTTTCATGTGTGTTCCCTCCTTATTTTATTTACTCCTGTTTTTCACAAAACCAGAATCTTCTGCGCCATTTCCCGGCTGATGGCTACCCGCGCCTCTTTGATGGTGACAATCACGTTTCCGCCGTTTTGCGCCACCACCGTTACCGGGCCACCGGCCACAAACCCCATGTCCTCCAGATGCTTTTTTACATCGGGATTTCCACCGACCCGTCGGATGGTTCGTTCTTCCCCGATGGAGGCAAGAGACAAAGGCATCATATCGGCTCCTCCTTCCGCACGGTTTTCCGCGATCTTGCAATTTATGTTAGTTTTTCCTAACTTCCATTCAAAAAAATTAGTTAGTGTTTACTAACTTTTGTTATTATAAAGTATTTTTTTCCGTCTGTCAAGGGGTCTGTGAATTTTTGCAATAAAAAAAGAAACCCCGCAGGATCATCCTGCGGGGAATGGAGCTGTTAGGCAGATTCGAACTGCCGACCTCGTCATTACCAATGACGTGCTCTGCCTACTGAGCTATAACAGCAAATGGCGACCAAGATGGGGCTCGAACCCACGACCTCTAGCGTGACAGGCTAGCGTTCTAACCAACTGAACTACTTGGCCACTTGCAGCCTCTTTTGGAGGCCGAGATTTATAATATCATATCGGCTCCGGTTTGTCAACAGAATTATCAGAAAATGCCGCGATTTTTTCCGAAAAATCCGCATTTTCAGCCAATCTGCGCCTCCCGCAGCGGCTCGTCCCAAAAAATGATGCCGCCCAATTCCCCGGCCAGCGCGTTGGCGTGGACGCGAAGCTGCTCCAGCAGGGCGCTTTCCCGCTTTTTTGACCGGCGCCCCTTGTTTTCATAGAGCTCCCGCTCGGCAGCCGCGTCATAGGAAACGGCAAAATCCGTTTCATCAGCATAGGGAAAAAAACTGATCCCCACAGTATAGCGAATCCGCCCCTTGTCGGACTCGGCGGTGAGGCGCACCGAAACAGCCCGCCGCCGGACGTTGTGATACACACACTGAGCAGAAAAATACTGTTGATACACGTCTACGGCCTTCACGCGATCGCCCCCTTTGTTTCAGCATACCCGAAAAATCGAGAGTTTGTCAAGCCCGGTTTTCTCTTGGCCGCGGCGCAGCCTTCTTCTGCAAACGCGGCCAACCGGAAAAAGGGGCGCGCCTTTGCGTGCCCCTTTCGTTCATCTGTCGCTTGCGCGACAAATCACATATTCTCCTCGGCCTTTTTGATCATCTTGCGAACCATCTCGCCGCCGATGCTGCCGGCCTGCTTGGAGGTCAGCTCTCCGTTGTAGCCATCCTTCAGATCGACGCCGACTTCGCGGGCGGTCTCCATCTTGAACTGGCGCATGGCGTCCTTCGCGTTGGAAGAGGAATAGGACTTGTTGCTGTTGGTCATGGTCGTTTCTCCTTTCGTTGGATTACGACCCTATTTTCGGCGGAACGGCCGAAAATATGACCGGAAATTTTTTCCTGCCCGATTTATTCTCCCATTTCCCGCAAGGCGGCAAAGGCTTCGCCCGCGATCTCTACCGTTTCCGCGATGTCGGAATCAGACAGGGCGGCGTTAATGAAATGATTGTGATGATTGGTAAAGAAGACGCCCCGCTTCTGGCATTCCGCGATCCACGCCTGATGGAGCATCAGACTGGGATCGTCGGCCAGGCGGAGATAAAACAGCGATGGCATACCGGTAATGTGCAGATCGTAGCCGTATTTCTTCGCCTGCTCCAACAGCCCGGCGGAGAGCTTCTGCCCCTTGTCGATCAAAAGCTGGGGGCAGTTGAGTTTTTTCATCTTTTCGATGCAGGCGATGCCTGCGGCAAAGGGGACGGCCGACAGCCAGTAAGACCCCGTGACGCTGAGGCCCGAAACGGCGTTTTTCAAAAAATCCTGCCCGCACAGAGCCGAAACGTTATATCCGTTGGCCAGCGCCTTGCAAAAGCAGATCAGATCGGCCTTGAAGCCGAAATAATGGTCGCTGCCCTTCATATCCATACGGAAGCCGGCCCGCACGTCGTCGATGATGAGCACCGTGCCGTTGTCGTCGCACAGTTTACGCACCTTTTGCCAGAAACCCTCCTTGGGAAAGGTGTTGTCGGCAAAGTTGCCGTGCATATAGGGCTGGCTGATGACCGCGGCGATCTGGCCCTTGTTTTCGGCAAAAGCCTGCTCCAACTGCTGCTCGTCGTTCCAGTCGAGATAAAGGTTGTTCCGCACCTCTTCGGGCAGAACGCCGGCGTTATCCAGCTTCTGGCACCAGGGCGAGATGCCGTGATAATAGCCCTTGAAAAAGATCAACTTTTTTCGATGGGTGTAGGCCCGCGCCGTCCGCACGGCAATGGAGGTGACATCGTTGCCGTTTTTGGCGAAAAAAGCCCAATCGGCGCAGGCTACCGTATCCACCAGGAGCTCGGCAAAGTCGATCATCGCGGTGGAGGGAGCGGTGATGCAGTCGCCCTTTTCCCGCTGTCTGCGGGCGGCCTCATCCACATCGGGGTCGTTATAGCCCAGGATATTGGGACCATAGGCGCACATATAGTCGATGTAGCGGTTGCCGTCAATATCCCAGAAATAGGTTCCCTGCGCCTTTTCGGAAAACTGCGGATAAGCGCTCACGGGAATAAAGCAGCCCTCAGCGGGGCCCAGATGGCCGTAAACGCCCGAGGGGATTACCCGGGCCGCACGGTCGAACTGCTCGCGGCTTTTGGTATGGTCAAAGATGGGATGCATCGTGTTTACCTCCTTACGCCAAATACAGGCTGACCCTGTCGAGAATGCGATTGACGTTGTCCAACTGACTAATCATGCCGCCCATGCGCACCTGTCCGGTGCCCACACAGGTGACGGCGTTGACCTTGCCGTCAAAGAGTTGACGGGCCAGACGCATATCGCAAAACTCCATCACGGAGAAAGGCCGGTCGGTGTCCTGGTGAACGGCGGTGAGCCGGTGATCTTTCGCGTCCAGATATCCGGCGGGGCCGCCGGCGATAGAGAGCTTGATCTTCCCATCCACGATATAGGAGGCCGAAACGCGCCCCGCCTCGTCCTCGTTGGCGATCTGCGCCACGGCGGAAAGAATGAGATGGAACATCAGCCGGGTGCTCACATCAAAGAATCGTTCGTCCTTCAGATCCGCCTCTGCGGGACGAAGATAGCGGGTCAAAAGGTCGGTGAGTTTGGTAAACGGTCCGGTGAGAAAGCCGATCTTGGTCAAGCCCCGGGTGGGAATTGGGGTCGCCTTTCCGTCGATGATGCGGTTGAATTTTTCGCAGGAGCCCACGGGGATGCGCACGACACATTTGTCCGCGCCCTCTTCCATGCGGCAGACGCCGTTTTCAAAAAACAGTGTGCCGGCGGGACCGCCCTTCACGTCAAAGCCCACGCTGACCTTCTGATTGCGGATGTAGGCCTGCGCCTCAGGACTGAGGCGGCACAACTCGGGCAGCGCGCCCAGCACGGCGAAAAGATTGATATAGGCCAGGGTTCTCTGATCCATAGGGGATATCTCCTTTTCTCTTCGTTTTCACGCCAGATCTCTGAATACTGCACGCTGATTAGAACAATTTTATTGTATGCCATTTTGCCCCGGATTGCAAGAGACTTGTGCGTTTCCCACAAATTTGTTATAATAAAAAAAATGGCCGACATATCGGCGCGGGGAGGGCTTTTGATGGAAAAAACCTTTGGGTTCATCGGAACGGGACACATGGGCGGCGCACTGGCCGCAGCAGTCTGCCGCGGCGTTTCGCCGCAGGATGTGGTGCTGTGCAACCGCACGCCCGCCAAGGCCGCCGCGCTGGCGGAAACGCTGGGCTGCCGCACGGGATCGGCCAGCGAAGCGGCCGGATGCGATTATCTGTTTTTAGGTGTCAAACCGCAGCAGATGGCGGCGCTGCTGGCGGCGCTGCGCCCCCTTTTGCGGGATCGGCCGAACACCGTGCTGATCTCCATGGCGGCGGGGCTGACGCTGCACCGGCTGGAGGAATTGGCCGGTCTCCCCTTCCCCGTGGCCGTTTTGCGGATCATGCCCAATCTGCCGGTTTCGGTGGGCAGAGGCGTGGTGCTCTATGACAAAAACGCGGCCCTCTCCGACGCGGACGAGGCCGTTTTGCGCATGGCGATGGCCCCTGCCGGGCTGGTGGAACCGCTGGAGGAACGTCTGATGGACGCCGGCTCGGCGCTCTGCGGCTGCAGTCCGGCCTTTACCGCGCTGTATTTGGAGGCGTTGGCCGACGGCGCCGTGGCCTGCGGCATTCCCCGGGCCGTTGCCCTGCGGCTGGCGGTGCAGGCAACGGAAGGATCCGCCGCTTTGCTTACCGAGAGCGGACTTCATCCCGCAGCGCTCAAGGACGCCGTTTGCTCCCCCGGCGGGAGCACCATCCAAGGCGTGCGGGCACTGGAAGCCGGCGGCTTCCGTGCGGCAGTGATCGAGGCCGTCATCGCCGCCCGCGACGCCAATCTGGCGCTGGGAACATAACATCGCGGCACACAAACGATAAAAACCTGTTTTGGAGGTATCTGAATGATCGAGATCAAAGAAACAACGCTTGCGGATATCAAACATATTCAGCGCCTTTGGGCGGACGAAGAAGTCATGCGCTTTATCGTCCCCGGCGGGGTGCATGAAACCGACGAAGCCATGCAGCAGTGGTTTCGCTGGAGCGTTTCCAACCGGCCGCTGTCAAACCACTTTTCGATTTATGAAGATGGCAACTATTGCGGCGAAGCAAGTTATGAACTTGACAAAGCGCACGGCAGCGCCGCGCTGGATATCAAACTGTTTCCCTTTGCGCGGGGCCGGGGCATTGCCGCAAAAGCCCTTTCACATGTGATCGAAGAAGCGTTTCGCAACGGCGCGGAATGCGTATGGGTCGATCCCCATCCGCAAAACGAGAAAGCCCTCGCCCTATACGAAGGACTGGGCTTCCGGCAAAAAGATATGCCGGATCATGTGATCGCACTGGGCGAAGATCCAGCTTTCTATGTCTATCTGGAACTTTGCAAATAATAAGCGAGCCGTGTATTTGATAAACTGAAAAAAGCCGCCTGCTTTTTGCGGGCGGCTTTTGAATTCGTCTTATTTCTTTTTCCCCAGATGGATCAGACGAACGATCAC
>JAFZPW010000079.1 GCA_017552495.1 Clostridia bacterium
GACCACGACGATGTGCTCGCCGACGGCACGTGGCAGCAGTTCTTCACCCAGCGTCCCGAAATCCTCACTCGTGAGGAGAAAGCTGCATGGATTGCCCAGAACACCGACGTCTGCCTCGGCTCCGACGCCTTCTTCCCCTTCGGCGACAACATCGAGCGCGCTCGCGAGAGCGGCGTCTGCTATGTGGCCGAGCCCGGCGGCTCGATCCGCGACGACAACGTGATCGAAACCGCCGACAAATACAACATGGTCATGTGCTTTACCGGCGCACGGCTGTTCCACCATTGATCGTCCGGGAGGGATCGGTATGAAACTCATGGTCGTCGGCGGCGGAGGCCGCGAACACGCCATCATCAAAAAGCTGCGGGAAAATCCCGCCGTCGAGGTCATCTATGCCCTGCCCGGAAACGGCGGCATGGCAAACGACGCCGTGTGCGTCCCCATCAAGGCCACTGATCTGCCCGCCATTCGGGATTTTGCCGTGGAACACAAAATTGATTTTGCCGTGGTAGCCCCCGACGATCCGCTGGTGCTGGGCTGCGCCGATCTGCTGGAAGAGGCGGGCGTTCCCGTCTTCGGCCCCAAAAAGAATGCCGCCATCATCGAGGGCAGCAAGGTCTTTGCCAAGGAGCTGATGCGGAAATACGGCATTCCAACTGCGGAATACCAGGTCTTTACCGACCTTTCCGCCGCAGTGGATTATGTGCGTACCGCCCCCATGCCCGCCGTCATCAAGGCCGACGGGCTGGCTCTGGGCAAGGGCGTCATCATTGCCCAGAATGCCGATGAAGCCGAAAATGCCCTGCGCGCCATGATGGCCGACCGGGTCTTCGGCGAAAGCGGCGCCCGGGTGGTGATCGAGGAGTTCCTCACAGGACCCGAGGTATCTGTTCTGTCCTTTACCGACGGAGAAACGCTGGTACCCATGGTGTCCTCTATGGACCACAAGCGGGCGCAGGACGGCGACCGGGGACTGAATACCGGCGGCATGGGTACGGTGGCCCCCAATCCCTGCTACACGCCGGAGATTGCGCAGGTGTGCATGGACACCATTTTTCTGCCCACCGTCCGGGCCATGAAGGCCGAGGGGCGGACGTTCCGCGGCTGCCTGTATTTCGGTCTGATGCTCACGCCCAAGGGGCCCCGGGTCATCGAATACAATTGCCGCTTTGGCGACCCTGAAACCCAGGTGGTGCTCCCGCTGCTGGACACCGACCTGTTCACGGTGATGCAGGCCGTGCAGGCGGGCAGGCTCAGGGAAGTGGACGTTCGCTGGAAGGACGAGTCGGCCTGCTGCGTGGTGCTGGCCTCGGCGGGCTATCCGCAGAAATACCAGACCGGCTACCCCATCACCCTGCCTGCGCCGGGCGCCGGGGATGAAATCTTCATCGCTGGAGCCAGGCGGGAGGGCGAAATCCTGCTCACCGGCGGCGGCCGCGTGCTGGGCGCCGTTTCGGTGCGCAAAACGCTGCGTCAGGCCATCGACGCAGCCTACGACCTTGTTTCGCACATTTATTTTGAAAACGCCTATTGCCGCCGCGACATCGGACAGCGTGCGCTGGCGGCGCTTGGGGAGGAACGATAAATGGTCTATCGCGTTTATGTGGAAAAAAAGTCCGGCCTCGCCTTTGAGGCGGCGGCGCTCTGCCGGGATCTGCAGGATTTTTTGCAGATCCGTTCGCTGAAAGCCCTTCGCCTCATCAACCGCTATGATGTGGAGGGTGTGGATCGGCCCCTGTTTGATACTTGCCGCCGCACTGTATTTTCCGAGCCCCAACTGGACGAAGTGTACGATGCGCTGCCCGAAGGCGCCGACGCACGTTTTGCCGTGGAATACCTCCCCGGCCAGTTCGACCAGCGGGCCGATTCGGCAGCCCAATGCATTCAGCTTCTCTCCCGGGGCGAGCGCCCCGCCGTCCGCACGGCAAAGATCTATCTGCTGTACGGCGACCTGTCGCAAGTCGATCTGGAAAAGATCGAGCGGTATCTCATCAACCCCGTGGAGGCCCGGGAAGCCTCTTTCAAGCCTTTTGAAACGTTGAAAACCGTCTACGACATTCCCGCCTCCGTGGCCGTGATCGAAGGCTTCCGGGAGATGGACGAGGACGCGCTGGCGGCCTTTTTGCAGAAAAACGGACTGGCCATGGATCTGGGCGATCTGCTGTTCTGCCGACGCTATTTCCTGGACGAGGGCCGGGATCCAACCGTCACCGAGATCAAGATGATCGACACTTATTGGTCCGATCACTGCCGCCACACTACTTTCAACACCATTCTCGACAAGGTGACCTTTGAAAGCCCCCTGCTGGAACGGGCATGGCAGGATTATTTGGACACCCGCGCCTTTTTGCAGCGGGAAAAACCCGTGACCCTGATGGATCTGGGCACCATCGCCGCAAAGCTTTTGAAAAAAACCGGCCAGCTCAAAGGGCTGGACGAAAGCGACGAGATCAACGCCTGCACCGTGAAGATCAAGGTCAACGTGGCCGGCGAAGAGCAGGACTGGCTGCTGCTCTTTAAAAACGAGACCCACAATCATCCCACCGAGATCGAGCCCTTCGGCGGGGCGGCCACCTGTATCGGCGGCGCCATCCGCGATCCCCTTTCGGGCCGCTCTTATGTCTATGCCGCCATGCGCGTCACCGGTGGAGCCGACCCCTTAAAGCCGGTTTCCGAGACTCTGCCGGGCAAACTGCCCCAGCGCAAGCTGGTGACTACCGCCGCTGCGGGCTACAGCTCTTACGGCAATCAGATCGGCCTGGCCACCGGCCTGGTGGACGAGCTTTATCATCCCGGCTATGCCGCCAAGCGCATGGAGATCGGCGCGGTCATCGCCGCCGCTCCCGCGGAAAATGTGCGGCGCGAAACTCCCGCCCCCGGCGATCAGGTGATCCTTTTGGGCGGACGCACCGGACGCGACGGTTGCGGCGGCGCCACCGGATCCTCCAAGTCCCACGACCTCCATTCGCTGGAGACCTGCGGCGCCGAAGTGCAGAAAGGCAATCCTCCCGAGGAACGCAAACTCCAGCGCCTGTTCCGCAATCCCGAGGCCTCTCGCCTCATCAAGCGCTGCAACGACTTCGGCGCGGGCGGCGTATCGGTTGCCATCGGCGAGCTGGCCGACGGTCTTGTCATCGACCTGAACGCCGTGCCCAAAAAATATGAGGGTCTGGACGGTACCGAACTGGCCATTTCCGAATCGCAGGAACGGATGGCCGTGGTGGTGGAGCCGGGCGATACGGCCCGCTTTTTGGCACTGGCGGCCGAAGAAAATCTGGAGGCCACCGTGGTAGCCCGCGTCACCGCCGAGCCCCGTCTGGTCATGCACTGGAACGGCAAGGCCATCGTGGACATTTCCCGCGCTTTTCTGGACTCCAACGGCGCGGAAAAACACATCACCGTGCAGGTTCCCGCGCCCCGTGCGCCGGAAAACGAATATAACGGCGGTTTTGCCGAAAATTATGAGAAACTGTGCTCCGATCTGAATCTCTGCTCCCGCAGGGGTCTTTCCGAGCGCTTCGACTCCACCATCGGCGCGGGAACGGTGCTCATGCCCTTCGGCGGCAAATACCAGCAGACCCCCATCCAGGCCATGGTACACAAGATCTCCGTGGAGCGTGCCGACACCGACACCTGCTCCTTCATGTCCTGGGGCTACGATCCTTTCGTTTCGGAGCAGAGCCCCTATCACGGCGCCTATCTGGCGGTGGTCAGCTCCTGCGCCAAGCTGGTGGCGGCTGGCGCGGATTTTTCGGATGTGTATCTCTCCTTCCAGGAATATTTCGCCAAGCCCGGCCGCGATCCCAAGCGCTGGGGCGCGCCCACGGCGGCGCTTTTGGGCGCATTTTCGGCGCAAAAGGCGCTGGGCGTGGCCGCCATCGGCGGCAAGGACAGCATGAGCGGTACCTTTGAACAGATGGACGTGCCCCCCACGCTGGTATCCTTCGCCGTCACCACCGGCAAAACCGACCAGGTGATCTCGCCCGAGTTCAAGGGCGCTTGCCACAAGGTGGCGCTGCTGGCGCCGGAAACCGACGAAAACGGCCTGCCTACCGGCGAGAGCCTGTTGTCTCTTTTCCGCCAGGTCACCGACCTGATGCGTCAGGGCAAAGTGCTGGCGGCCTATACCCCCGGCATGGGCGGCCCGGCCGAGGCGGTCTTTAAAATGGCCATCGGCAACCGTCTGGGCTTTGTCTTTGACGGAGAAATCCCGGAACAGGCGCTCTTTGCGCGGAATTACGGCTCCTTTGTGCTGGAGCTTTCCGAGGACGTGCCCGTGGGCGTCACGCTGGGCCATACCGCCGGCGATCCGGTTTTCACCATGGGGAACATCCGCCTCCCCCTCAGCGCGCTGCAAACGGCCTATGAAAACAAACTGGAGCCCGTTTACGCCTGCAATCTTCCCGCAGAGGGCAAAACCATCCCCGCCTTTACATACGAGGCCGGCGCATGGCCCGCTCCCGCTGTCAAGACCGCCCGTCCTCGGGTGCTGATCCCGGTGTTCCCGGGCACCAACTGCGAATACGACACCGCCAAGGCGCTGGAGCGCGCCGGGGCCGAGGCCCGCATTCTGGTCGTCAACAATCTGACCTCCCAGGGCGTCGCCCGCTCGGTGGAGCGCTTTGCACAGGAGTTGCGGCAGGCTCAGATGGTCTTTTTGCCCGGCGGCTTTTCCGGCGGCGACGAACCCGACGGCTCTGGCAAGTTTATCACCGCCTTCTTCCGCAATCAGGCGGTAAAGGAGGAGACCGTGGCGCTTCTCAGTCGGCGCGACGGCCTGATGGCCGGCGTCTGCAACGGCTTCCAGGCGCTGATTAAGCTGGGTCTTGTGCCCTTTGGCGAGATCGTGGACACCGATGAGAATTGCCCCACTCTGACCTATAACGTCATCGGACGGCATCAGTCCCGCATGGTTCGCACCCGCATCGCCTCCAACAAATCCCCGTGGCTGAAAAACACCCGTGCGGGCGAAATCTATACCGTGCCCATCTC
>JAFZPW010000080.1 GCA_017552495.1 Clostridia bacterium
ACCACCACGAGGATGATGAAGATCAGCCAGCCGATCCAGCCGCGGGCTACGGCCAGCAGGAAGTTCTCCAGACCGCTCGCGAAGCGGGCGCTGCCAGTGCGGAAGGCCTGGGCCAGCTTGGCGCCGAAGCCGATGACGGGCTCCTCCACCTCGGTGAGCTTATAGACCTCGCTCAGCGTGATGTTGACGGTGGCGTAGCCCACGAGGGAGTCATACTTCCGCAGACTGCCGGTGAGGTTTTCGATGGTGAGCTCCGTATCGGAGATGGCGCTCTCCAGGGTGATGATGTCCTCCATCTCGGTGGCCTGCTTCAGCAGAGCCTGGAGCCGCTCCAGCTTGGTGCGCTGGGTGGCAAGGCGGGCTTCGGTATCGTAATACTGTTCGCCCACGTCTTCGGAAGAATCGCTGAAACAGGTTACCTTGCACACCTCGCCCATTTTGCTGCAGAAATTCTGGAACTGCCGGGCCGGAATCCGCACCGTAAAACCGGCGGAGCGATAAGAGCCGTAGTTGCGCAGGTTGCGCTGCTGGAAATATCCCTCCATCTCAGTGACGGTCTGGGCGATCTGCTGCACGGCCCGGTCATATTCCGTGGTCTCCATCTCCAGGTTGGCAGTGAAGATCATCTTAACGTTTTCCGGCAGGTTGGCAAACAGATCGGTCTGAATCTCTCCCGCGCCGGAGTACCCCGGTGCGAGCGGTTCTGCAGAAGGCGTGTCAGGCCCGCTGGCCGCCCCATTGGTCATGTCGCTCGCTTTTGTGACATATTGCTCGTTCTCTCTTGGCGCGGCATATTTGGCGCCGCAGGCGGACAGCGCCAGCAAAATCGCCGCCGCCAGCAAAATCGAAAGCCATTTTTTCGTTTTGATATGTTTCATAACAAACCCTCCTTTTTCAGGCTCGCTTCGCCTTATCTGCCCTTTCAGACTGAAAAAACGGAAAAAAGTTCCCTTTTTTCCGAAAGCCGCCGAAATGGGCCGGCACGGGTGCTTTCGCAAAGCAGCAGGCTACTACAAAAGTAAAGAAAAGAATTTCTGCGGGGCAAAAGGTTTTCATTGAAAGCAGCTTTCCCTTATATTAAAATATAATCGGAATCATTTTTATGCCGATTCGGCAGGAGGAACCGATCATGGATCATCCAAAAACCATCCGCTCTGTTGCGTTGGACGGAAAAAGCCTGACGCTGGAGCAGTTTATCGCTGTGGCGCGCTTTGGCGCCAAGGTCAGTCTTACGAAAGAAGCGACGCTGGCGCTGGCCCGCTCCCGCGCGCTGGCGGAAAAGATCTCCGCCGAAAAGCGTGTGGCTTACGGCATTTCCACCGGCTTCGGAGATTTCGCCACCGTTGCGGTGTCGGAGGATATGAGCAACCAGCTTTCCACCAATCTGATCCTCAGCCATTGTACCGGCACCGGCGATCCATACAGCGCCGAGCAGGCCCGGGGCATGATGCTCCTGCGAGCCAACGCCCTGTGCCGCGGCATCAGCGGCGTGCGCCCCGTGCTGGTGGAAATGCTGGTGGAAATGCTCAACCGCGGCGTCACCCCCGTCATCCCGCAGAAGGGCTCGCTGGGCGCCTCCGGCGATCTGGCTCCTCTGTCTCACATGGGTCTGGTACTGCTGGGCCGGGGACAGGCGTGGTATGAGGGCGCGCTGCTCTCCGGCGCCGAGGCAATGAAAAAGGCCGGCATCCCCATTTTGGAAACGCTGGCCTCGAAAGAGGGACTTGGCATCACCAACGGCACCTGCGCCATGACCAGCGTGGGCACGCTGCATTACTACGACACCCTGCAGGCCGCCCGTCTGGCCGACGTAATTGGCGCTATGACGATCACCGCCCTCACCGGCCAGCTCAACGCCTTCCAAGAGCGGATGCACACCGCCCGGGGCCACAAGGGCCAGATCACAGTGGCGAAAAACATCCGGATGCTCACGGAAAACAGCGAGATCCTCACCCGCTGCCAAGGCGCCCGGGTGCAGGACGCCTACGCTCTGCGCTGCATCCCCCAGGTTCACGGCGCCGTGCGCGACGCGCTGGCCTATGTGCGGGAAAAGATCGAAATTGAACTCAACGCCGTCACCGATAATCCTCTTCTCTTCTGTGAGGACGAGGCCGTGATCTCCGGCGGCAACTTCCACGGCGAGCCCATGGCTCTGCCCTTTGACTTTCTCGGCATCGCCTGCTCCGAGCTGGCGAGCATCTCCGAGCGCCGCCTGGAGCGCATGGTCAACGCCGCGCTGTCCAACGGGCTTCCGCCTTTCCTCACCACCCAGGGCGGCGTGAACAGCGGCTTTATGATCGTCCAGTACAGCGCCGCCTCCATGGCGTCGGAAAACAAAGTGCTGGCCCATCCCGCCTGCGTGGACTCCATTCCCTCCTCCGCCAATCAGGAGGACTTTGTCTCCATGGGCACCACCGCCGCCCGCAAAGCGGGCTTCATTCTGGAAAACACCCGTTCGGTGCTGGCCTTTGAGCTGCTCACCGCCTGCCAGGCGCTGGATCTGCGCCGCAGAGAGGGCAAATACGGCACGGGGTTTTCCCCCGCCGTGGACGCCGTCTACCGCAGAGTGCGGCAGGAGGTGGACTTCATGGAGCTGGATCGGGAGATCTGGCCCGACATTCAGGCCGTGGAAGCCCTCGTCCGCAGCGACGAACTGGCGGAGCTTTTGGAAAAGGCCGCTCCCACGCTGGAATAATCAGTCTTTTTTCTCCGATTTCTCTCCGGAAAGAGCGGCGCGATAACCTCCCGTTCCGAATTGCAGCGCCGTGTTCACCCGCGTGATGGTAACGCTGCTGACGGGGATCCTGCGGCGGATGGCGTCATAGGTTTCCCCCGCCAGAAGGCCCTTTGCCACTTGGAGCCTCTGTGCAAACTGGATCAGCTCCTGTGCGGTGCAAAGGTCCTCAAAAAAGGCGCGGCATTGGTTTTCATCCTTCAAGGAAGCGATGAGGCGCATCAATTCATCCACGCTTTCCTTTTGCTCCCGATGCTGTGTCATAGCCTTCCTCCGTTTCTTTTTTCTGCCCTCATATTACCGAATTTTTTTACCCGCTGTCAAGAGTGCGACGACGATATCAAGGAGGTCTTTTTATGAATGAACTGCTGAAAAACGCAATGACCATCCGTCTGGACGACGCGCTGCCCGAAATGCCCGCCTTTGTCGCGGGCTGCCGCCGTGCGCCCCGCCGCGAATCCCATCTGTCCGAGGCCGACAAGGCGCTGGCCATCCGCAACGCCCTCCGCTATATTCCCCCGCAGCACCACGCCCGGATGGCAAAAGAGTTTGCACGGGAACTGGAGGAGCACGGCCGTATTTACGGCTATCGCTTCCGCCCCGAGGGGCGCATCTGGGGCAGACCCATCGACGAGTACAAGGGCAACTGCGTGGAAGCCAAGGCCTTTCAGGTCATGATCGACAACAATCTGGACTTTGACGTGGCTCTTTACCCCTACGAGCTGGTGACCTACGGCGAAACCGGTCAGGTCTGCCAGAACTGGATGCAGTACCGCCTCATCAAAAAGTATCTGGAGATCATGACCGACGAGCAGACGCTGGTGGTTATGTCCGGCCACCCGCTGGGCCTGTTCCATTCCCACAAGCTGGCGCCCCGGTGCATCATCACCAACGGGCTGATGGTGGGCGCCTTTGACGATCAGAAAAACTTCAACCGCGCCGCCGCGCTGGGCGTGGCCAACTACGGCCAGATGACCGCAGGCGGCTGGATGTATATCGGGCCCCAGGGCATCGTTCACGGCACCTTCAATACCCTGCTCAACGCCGGGCGGCTCAAGCTGGGCATCCCCGAAGACGGCAAT
This sequence comes from Clostridia bacterium, assembly GCA_017552495.1. Lineage (GTDB taxonomy): Bacteria > Bacillota > Clostridia > Oscillospirales > Butyricicoccaceae > UBA4644. The sequence continues at coordinate 3,817 of JAFZPW010000080.1, forward strand.
CTGGCCGGACGTCTGTTCATCTCCGCCGGTCTGGGCGGCATGAGCGGCGCGCAGGGCAAAGCGGCCTACATCGCCGGCGCTGTGTCCATCATCGCCGAGGTGGACGATTCCCGCATTGAAACCCGCTACACCCAAGGCTGGGTCAACGAGCGCACCGATTCGCTGGATCAGGCCCTTGCCATGGCAAAAACCCATCTGGCGGACAAGACCCCCTGCGCCATCGCCTATCACGGCAACATCGTGGATCTTCTGGAATATCTCTATGACAACAACGTCCATGTGGATCTGATGAGCGATCAGACCTCCTGCCATGTTCCCTACGACGGCGGTTATTGCCCCCAGGGCCTGACCTTTGCCCAGCGCACCGAGATGCTGGACAAGGATCCCGCTGGCTTCCGCGACTTGGTAAACCGCAGTCTGCGCCATCATTATGAGATGATCTGCAAGTTCCATGACCGGGGCACCTACTTCTTTGATTACGGCAACAGCTTCCTTAAGGCCGTGTTTGACGCCGGGGTCACCGCCGTGTGCAAAAACGGCGAAAACGATCTGGACGGCTTCGTCTTTCCCTCTTATGTGGAGGACATTCTCGGCCCCTGCCTGTTCGATTTCGGCTACGGTCCCTTCCGCTGGTGCTGCCTGAGCCGCAGGCCCGAAGATCTGAAAAAAACCGACGAAGCCGCCGCGGAATACATTCTTTCTCACAACCGCCGCTATCAGGACTATGACAACTACGTCTGGGTGCGGGACGCCGAGCAGAACAGGCTGGTGGTGGGCACCCAGTGCCGCATCCTTTATCAAGACGCCATGGGCCGCATGAACATTGCCCTCAAGTTCAACGAGATGGTGCGCCGCGGCGAGATTGGCCCTGTGATGCTGGGTCGCGACCATCACGATACCGGCGGCACCGATTCGCCCTTCCGGGAGACTTCCAACATCAAGGACGGCTCCAACATCATGGCCGATATGGCCACCCAATGCTACGCAGGCAACGCCGCCCGTGGCATGAGCCTGATCGCCCTGCACAACGGCGGCGGCGTGGGCATCGGAAAATCCATCAACGGCGGCTTTGGCATGGTGCTGGACGGCTCGGAGCGGGTGGACGCCATTCTTCGTATGTCCATGCCGTGGGACACCATGGTGGGCGTCGCCCGCCGCGCCTGGGCCCGCAACGAAAATGCGCTGACCACCGTGGCGGAATACAATTCCCTCTATGCCGGGCAGGATCACATCACGCTGCCCTATCTGGCGGATGACGCCGTGATCGCGCAGGCGATGGAGGAACTCCAATGAGCTCGCTGCTGATCCGCAACATCGGTATGTTGGCCACGCCGGAGGGCGCGCAAGCCCGCCGGGGCGCGCAGCAACGCGCCGTCCGCGTGCTGGAAAACGCATGGATTTACACCGAAAACGGCGAGATCATCTCTTACGGATCCGGCACCCCGCCCATCACCATGGGCGATAAACTGGACGCAGACGGACGACTTGTGACCCCCGGTCTGGTGGACGCTCACACCCATCTGATCTTCGGCGGCTGGCGGCAAAACGAGTTGGCCATGAAGATTCGGAATGTTCCCTATCTGGAAATTTTGGCCGCAGGCGGCGGCATCCTTTCCACCGTCAAGGCCACCCGTGCCGCCACAGAGGAGGAACTTGCCGCCAAAGCCTCCGCCGCGCTGGACGAGATGCTTTCCTTCGGCACCACCACCTGCGAGGCAAAAAGTGGCTATGGTCTGAACAAATCCGAAGAGATCAAGCAGCTTCGTGCCATCAAAAGGCTTAACAGAGAGCATCCCATGGACGTGGTCTCCACCTTCATGGGCGCTCACGCCCTGCCGCCGGAATACAAAGACGACCGGGAGGGTTATCTTCGCCTGCTGTGCGAGGAAATGATCCCCGCCGCGGCAAAGGCGAATCTGGCCCGGTTCTGCGACGTTTTCTGCGAAACCGGCGTCTTTACCGCCGAAGAATCCCGCCGGATTCTGGAGACCGGCAAGGAATACGGCCTGATTCCCAAGATCCACGCCGACGAGATCGACGCCATCGGCGGCTCGGTTTTGGCGGGCGAGATCGGTGCCGTCTCCGCCGAGCATCTCATCGTCTGCCCTGATGAAGGCATCTCCGCCATGGCCGCAGGCGGCACCATCGCCTGCCTGCTTCCCGCCACCAGCTTCTATCTCAATTCCACCTATGCCCCCGCGCGAAAGATGATCGAAGCCGGCGTCCCCGTGGCGCTGGCCTCGGATTTCAATCCCGGCTCCTGCCCCTGCCTCAATTTGCAGCTTGTGATGAATCTGGCCTGTCTGAAATACCGGATGACACCCGAAGAGGTGCTCACCGGCGTGACGCTCAACGCCGCCGCCGCCATCGGCATGGCCGACAGGGTGGGCAGCATCGACCGGGCCAAGCAGGCCGATCTGGTGATCTGGGACGCCCCCGACCTCAATTATCTTTGTTACCGGCTGGGCAGCAACCTGGCCCGTACTGTAATTAAAAAAGGAGTGGTACAACATGGCTAAGCTTATTGAATGCATCCCCAATTTCAGCGTCAGCCGCGAAACCGATCCCGTGGTCTTTCAGGGTCTGGTGGATGTGGCAAACAGCGTCCCCGGCTGCGCCGTGCTGGACGTGCAGACCGACGGCAGCCACAACCGCTGCGTGTTCACCATGGTGGGCTCCCCCGCCGCCATCGAAGAGGTTGCCTTCCAGCTCACCAAGAAAGCCGCCGAAACCATCAATATGACCAAGCATGTGGGCCAGCATCCCCGTATGGGCGCCACCGACGTGATCCCCTTTGTCCCCGCCATGGACGTGACCGTGCAGGAGTGCGTCGAGCTCTCCAAACGGCTGGGGCAGCGGGTGTGGGATGAGCTGCGGATCCCCGTGTTCCTCTATGAAGATTCCGCCGCCTCTCCCAACCGCACCAACCTCGCCAAGATCCGCAAGGGTCAGTTTGAGGGCATGGCCGAGAAACTCCAGCAGCCCGAATGGGCCCCTGATTTCGGCGAGCGCAAGCCTCATCCCACCGCCGGCGTGGTAGCCATCGGCGCCCGTATGCCGCTCATCGCCTTCAACGTCAATCTGGACACCGACGACCTGTCCGTGGCCGACAAGATCGCCAAGGCCATCCGCGGCTCTTCCGGCGGTTTCAAATACTGCAAGGCCATCGGTATTTTCCTGGAGGACCGGAAGATCGCCCAGGTGAGCATGAACATGGTCAACTACGAAGGAACGCCGCTGTATTACGCCTATGAAATGATCCGCGCGTTGGCCGATCGCTACGGCGTCCGGATCATCGGCAGCGAACTGGTGGGTCTGACCCCCGCCAAAGCGCTGGTGGACTGCGCCGAATATTATCTCAAGCTGGAAAACTTCGATTGCCGCAAGCAGGTGATGGAATATCATCTGCTGGACATGGAATAAAGGAGAAAACCATGCTGCTTAAGGATCACAAGCTGGACGACTTTACAGCCGTTCTTGCCTCTAACTCTCCCGCTCCCGGCGGCGGCTCGGCCGCCGGTCTGGAGGGCGCGCTGGGCGCCGCCCTCACCGCCATGGTGGCAAGCCTTACCGACGGCCGCAAGGCCTATGCCGAGCATTGGGAGCACGCCCGCGCCGTGATGGCGCAGGCGCAGACGCTGCGGGAAAAGCTGGTGGACGTGATGGATCGGGATACCGAAGCTTATCTGGCGGTCACAGCCGCATATGCCCTGCCCAAGGACACCGACGAGCAAAAGGCCGCCCGTTCCGCCGCCATCCAAAAGGCCATGGAGGGCTGCACCGCCACCCCCTTTGAGACCATGGAACTTTGCGCGCAAACGCTGGAACTCTCCGCCTCACTGCTGGGCCGCTCCAACAAAAATGCCGCTTCGGATCTGGGTGTGGCAGCCCTGTCGCTGAGCGCCGCCCTCAAGGGCGCGTGGCTCAATGTGTGCATCAATCTGGGCAGCCTGAAAAATCAGGAACTGGCCGACGCTTACCGCGCCCGTGGGCAGGCGCTTCTGGACAAGTCGCTGCCGCTGGCGGAGGAGATTTATCAGACCGTTCTCGCCTCTCTTTAATTGCGGCATCCATGCTGTAAAGCGTCTTGCCTTTTCAACTTTCGTTTTTGAATCCGGCAGCAGAATGCACACTGCTGCCGGATCTTTTTCTGCAAAAAATCAATTTTTTACAAAATGCACAAAATAATTCGACTCGATTTGGCAAATTTTCGCTATAACTGGGAATTGAAATAATTCTGAATTTTAGTACAATAAGATTATCCATTCTTTTTATTTTCAGTTGGAAGGTGATCGGAAATGCAGCTTTTGGAAGATCGGATCCGCCGCGACGGCATCGTCCGAGAGGGCGGCGTTCTGAAAGTCGACCGTTTTTTGAATCATCAGATGGATATCGGTCTGTTTGAGGAGATGGGCAAGGAGTTTGCCCGCCTTTTTGCAGGCTGCAAGGTGAATAAAATTCTGACCATTGAGGCATCCGGCATCGGCATCGCGTGCATCGCAGCGCAGCAGTTCGGGTGCCCCGTTGTTTTTGCGAAAAAGAGTAAAACCAAAAACATCGCCGGCGATGTTTACACCACCCGTGTGGAATCCTTTACTCACGGAAATGTTAACGACGTTATCGTTTCCCGCGATTTTCTTGGCCCCGGCGACCGTGTGCTTATTATCGATGATTTTCTGGCAAACGGCGCCGCCCTTGCCGGTCTGATCGACCTGGTGCGTCAGGCGGGCGCCACGCTGGTGGGCGCAGGGATCGCCGTCGAAAAAGCCTTTCAGCCCGGCGGCGACCGCATCCGTGCCCAAGGCGTCCGGGTGGAATCGCTGGCTCGCATCAAGTCCATGAGCCCAGAGGACGGCGTGGAGTTTTGCTGAATCCCGGTTTCTGCCGCTTTTGCGGTTGAACAATAAAGAAAAACAGATAATTGGAGGAACGATCATGAAAAAAGCGATTGCCCTGATCCTTGCGCTGACGATGTGCTTTGCTCTGGCCGCCTGCGGCGCCAGGAACGAGGCCAACGACTCTTCTATGAAGGTCGGTTTTATTTTCCTGCACGATGAAAACTCCACCTACGACCTGAACTTCATCAACGCCGCCAAAGCCGCCTGCGATGAGCTGGGCGTGGAGAGTGTTCTGCGCACCAACATCCCCGAAGGCCAGGAATGCTACAACGCCGCCGCCGAGCTGGTGGACGACGGTTGCTCCATCATCTTTGCCGACTCCTTCGGACATGAGGACTATATGATCCAGGCCGCCAAGGAATTCCCCAAGGTGCAGTTCTGCCACGCCACCGGCACCAAGGCTCACACCGAGAAGTTGGCCAACTACCACAACGCCTTCGCCTCGATCTATGAAGGCCGTTATCTGGCCGGTATCGCCGCCGGCATGAAGCTCAACGAAATGATCGCCGACGGCCAGTTCACCGCCGACGAGGCCAAAATGGGCTATGTGGGCGCGTTCACCTACGCCGAGGTCATTTCCGGCTACACCAGTTTCTTTCTGGGCGCTCGCAGCGTCTGCCCCACCGTTACCATGGAAGTGACCTTCACCGGCTCCTGGTACGATGAGACCGCTGAAAAGGAAGGCGCCACCAAGCTGATCCAGAACGGCTGCAAGTTGATCTCGCAGCACGCCGACTCCATGGGCGCCCCCACCGCCTGCGAAACCGCCGGCGTCCCCAATGTTTCCTACAACGGCAGCACCCAGAGCGCTTGCCCCAACACCTTCATCGTTTCTTCCCGCATCGACTGGACGCCCTACTTCAAGTTTGCCATCCAGGCTGCGCAGAAGGGCGAGGAAATCCCCTATGACTGGACCGGCACCCTGGCCACCGGCTCCGTCGTCCTCACCGACGTGAACGAGCCCGCTGCCGCTGCCGGCACTGTGGAAGCTCTGGCCGCCGCCCGCACCGCGCTGGAAGCCGGCACGCTCCACGTCTTTGACATCAACACCTATACCGTGGGCGGCGAGGTTCAGAACTCCTATCTGGCCGACATCGACACCGATCCCGCGTACACCCCCGACACCGAAGTGATCGCGGACGGCTATTTCCACGAGTCCGAGTTCCGCTCCGCTCCCGCTTTCGACGTTCAGATTGACGGCATCAGCCTGCTGGATACCGCTTTCTAAACAAACCTGTTTTCGGGAAGCCCCGACCGAAGATCGGGGCTTCCCCCTGTTTTCCCACTCATACTGTGAAGGGCAGCGCGGCGACTTTGGCCGCCGGATTGCCCTTTGCAGTATTCTTGATTTTGAAGCGCCAATCGCCTGCGGAGCCTCCTCCGCGAAACGGAAAAGGAAGTGATCGATTTGGAACCCAAAACCCCCGTTGTGCAAATGCGAAACATTACCAAAGCTTTTGGCTCGGTGATGGCAAACGAGCGCGTCTGGCTGGACATTTACAAGGGCGAGATTCTGGCCCTGCTGGGGGAAAACGGCAGCGGAAAAACCACGCTGATGAATATGCTCTCGGGCATTTACTTTCCCGACGAAGGTCAGATTTTTATCAACGGAAACGAGGTTGTCATCCGTTCGCCAAAGGACGCTTTTGACCACGGCATCGGCATGATCCACCAACACTTCAAGCTGGTGGATGTGCTCACCGCTGCAGAAAATATCGTGCTGGGCCTCAAGGAGCCCGGACGGCTCGACCTGGCGGCGGTGTCGGAAAAGATCCGTGCCCTGTGCGAAGCCTATGGCTTCGACGTGGATCCCGATCAAAAGATCTATGATATGTCGGTGTCGCAAAAACAGACCGTCGAGATCATCAAGGTGCTGTACCGGGGCGCCGACATCCTGATCCTGGACGAGCCCACCGCTGTTTTGACCCCGCAGGAGACCGAAAAACTCTTTGCCGTCCTTCGCAATATGCGTGATGCCGGAAAGGCCATCGTCATCATCACCCATAAGATGAACGAGGTGGAGGAGCTTTCCGACCGGGTGGCCGTCTTGCGGCACGGACATTTCATCGGCGACATGCCCACCGCCGAGACCGACGCCCACGAAATGACCAATATGCTGGTGGGTCATCCCGTGGAGTTGAGCATCGAGCGCCCCGACCCGGTGGATCCCAAGCCCCGCATCGAGGTGAAAAATCTTACCGTCCGCAGCATCGACGGCATTTTGAAACTGGAGGATGTTTCCTTCACCGCCAACAGCGGCGAGATTTTAGGCATCGCGGGCATCTCCGGCAGCGGCCAAAAGGAATTGCTGGAGGCCATTGCCGGTCTGCAGCCGGTGGAAAGCGGCAGCATTTGCTATGTGGACGACACCGGCCGGCGGGAAGAACTGCTGGGCAAGGATCCTTTGAGCATCGCCGAACTGGGCGTGGCGCTGTCCTTCGTCCCGGAAGATCGGCTGGGCATGGGCCTGGTGGGCAATATGGACATCGCCGCCAATATGATGCTACGCTCGTTCCGCCGTGGAAAATCACCCTTTCTCAACCGCAAGGATCCCCAAAAGCTGGCAGAGCAGGTGATCGCGGAGCTGGATGTCAGCACGCCGGGCGTGTCCACGCCGGTGCGCCGCCTGTCCGGCGGCAACGTACAAAAGGTGCTGGTAGGCCGCGAGATCGCCTCGGCACCCACCGTTCTGCTGACGGCCTACGCCGTCCGCGGGCTGGACATTCATTCTTCCTATACCATCTATGATTTGATCAACAAGCAGAAGAAAAACGGCGTCGCCGTTATTTATGTGGGAGAGGATCTGGACGTGCTGCTGGAACTTTCCGACCGCATCCTGGTGCTGTGCGGCGGCAAGGTCAGCGGCATTGTGGAAGGCCGCGGCGTCAAAAAACGCGATGTGGGCCTGATGATGACCCGGCTGGGAGGTGCAAAGGAAGATGCATAATCACAACAGCCCCTTATTTCATATTTCAAAGCGAAAAAACCTCTTATGGTATCAGGCGTGGATTATCCGCGGCGCGGCGATTGTGCTGGCGCTGGCGGCGTGTGCGATCGTAACCACCCTGCTCACCGGAGAAAACCCCTTGCGCGTCTACGCCACCATCTTTCGCGGCGCTTTCGGCACCCCCCGCAAAATCTGGATCCTGCTGCAGAATATGTCGATCCTTTTGTGCATTTCGCTGGCTGTGACGCCCGCCTTTCGGATGCGCTTCTGGAACATCGGCGCCGAGGGGCAGGTGTTGGTGGGCGGTCTTGCCACGGCTGCCTGCATGATCTGTCTGGGCGGCCGACTGCCCAACTGGGCCCTCATCCTTCTGATGCTCGTATGTAGCATTGCCGCGGGTGCGGTCTGGGGCCTGATCCCCGCCTTCTTCAAGGCGAGGTGGAACACCAATGAAACGCTGTTCACCCTGATGATGAACTATGTGGCGACCCAGCTTGTGGCCTATTTCGTCATTATCTGGGAAGTGCCGAAGGGCGCGGGAAAGATCGGCATCATCAATCAGAATTCCATGGCCGGATGGCTGCCTCAGGTCGGCGGGCAAAAATACCTGCTCAATGTGCTGGTGGTTGCCGCAATCACCGTTTTGGTGTATTTCTACCTGAATTATACCAAGCACGGCTATGAGATCTCGGTGGTGGGCGAAAGCGAGCGCACCGCCCGCTATGTCGGCATCAAGGTGGGCAAGGTCATCCTTCGCACCATGGCCCTCTCGGGCGCGCTGTGCGGTCTGGCTGGCCTGCTTCTGGTGGGCGGCACCGATCACACCGTCACCACCACCATCGCGGGCGGCCGGGGCTTCACCGCCGTTATGGTGTCGTGGCTGGCCAAGTTCGATCCGCTGGCGATGATCTTTACCGCCTTTCTGCTGGTGTTCCTCGATCGGGGCGCCGGCGAGATCTCCACGGTGTTTGGCTTTAACCAGTCCTTTGCCGATATCCTCACGGGCATCATCCTGTTTTTCATCATCGGAAGCGAGTTTTTCATCCGGTATAAGCTGAGCTTCCGCAAACCCGTCAGAAAGGAGGACTAAGCGCCATGTTTGACTTAATTTCCTTCATTCCCCGCGCCGTGGTGCAGGGCATCCCGCTGCTTTATGGCAGCACCGGCGAAACCATCACGGAAAAATCCGGCAACCTGAATCTGGGCATCCCCGGTGTGATGTATGTGGGCGGCATCAGCGGCGTCATCGGCGCTTTTCTCTATGAGCAAGCCTGCGGCTCCCCCGCCAATATGCGCGGTTTTCTGGCCGTGGGGATCCCGCTGTGCGCCTCGCTTCTGGGCTCGCTGCTCATGGGGCTGCTCTACTGCTTCCTCACGGTGACCCTGCGGGCCAATCAAAACGTCACCGGCCTGGCCCTCACCACCTTCGGCGTGGGTTTCGGCAACTTTTTCGGCGGCTCGCTCATCAAACTGACGGGCAGCGAGGTGCCCTCCATTACCCTTTCGGCCACCAGCGCTTATTTCAGCCGCGCCCTTCCCTTCGCAGGCAAGTTGGGCTGGTTTGGCAAGATTTTTCTCTCCTATGGATTTCTGGCGTATCTGGCCATCTTTCTGGCGCTGATCTCGTCTTATATCCTCCGCCGCACCCGCACCGGCCTGCATTTGCGCGCCGTGGGCGAAAACCCCAACACCGCCGACGCCGCCGGCATCAACGTCAACCGTTATAAATACCGCGCCACCTGTCTGGGCAGCATGATCGCCGGGCTGGGCGGCCTGTATTATGTAATGGATTATGCCTGCGGCATTTGGTCCAACGACGCCTTCGGAGACCGGGGCTGGCTGGCCATCGCGCTGGTCATCTTTACCATCTGGAGGCCCAATGTGAGCATTTTTGCCTCCATCCTCTTCGGTGGACTGTATATCCTCTATCTGTTCATTCCCACTGGCATGAATCTGGCGATAAAGGAACTGTACAAGATGCTCCCCTATCTGGTCACGCTGGTGGTGCTGGTGATTACCAGTATGCGGAACAAGCGGGAAAACCAACCTCCCGCCGCGCTTGGTCTGGCTTATTTCCGGGAAGAGCGATGAAGTATCCTTTCGTTTTCTTTGATCTGGACGGCACCCTCACCGATCCGGCCCAGGGCATCTGCGGCAGCGTCCGCTACGCACTGGAGCAGGGCGGCTATCCGGCAGGATCCGTCGAGGACTATTATTCCTGGATCGGCCCGCCGCTGCAACTTTCTTTCCAACAATATCTGAACTGTGGCGAGGCCGAGGCAAAGCGGCTGGTAGGCCTTTATCGGGAACGTTTTTCCACTGTGGGTCTGTTTGAAAACGCCGTTTATCCCGGAATTCCCCCGTTGCTGCGGCGGCTGAAGGCGGCCGGGTGCCGTATGGCCGTCGCCACCGGAAAGCCCACCGTCTTTTCCCGGCGAATTTTAGCGCATTTCGACCTGCTGCAATATTTTGACGAGGTTTCGGGTATTTCTCTCACCGAAGCGCCGCTGACCAAACAGGGCGTCATCGAGCATGCCATGGAGCGGCTTTCCGTTATCCGGCGGGAGGATTGTATCATGGTAGGCGACCGGGATCAGGACGCCATCGGCGCCGCTGCCTGCGGCATCGGCTTTGTGGGCGTTCTTTACGGCTACGGCAGCCGGGAGGAGCTTTCCCGCGCCGGCGCAATCCATATGATGGGAACGATCCAAGAACTGGAAGCCTTTCTGCTGACTTAAAGCAAACGCAAAAATCCCGCTTTCCTGTTGGGAAAGCGGGATTTTTTCATTTGTTACAGCGCCCAGTCTTTGATTTTTGTATGAAGCAGATGATGCGCCTCGTGAGAAAGGGGATGCTCCAGATAATCCTCGTACAGTTTCTGCACCGAGCGGTTTTCATGGGAGAAGCGTTGTGCGGCTTCCCGATCCAGTTGATAGAGATATTCTCCCCGCCGGCCGCCCAACTCCTGGCCGTCGTGGATCGGCTGTCCGCCGCCACCGCCGCAACCGGTCGGGCAGGCCATACACTCGATGAAATCGTAATGCACGCTTCCCTGCTGCAAGGCGTCGATCAGCTTGCTGATATTGCCGATTCCGTTGACCACCGCAGTACGGACGGTGACGTCGCCGGCGCGGAAGGTTCGCTCCTTCCAGCCATCCACACCGCGCACGCCGCTGAACGCGTCGGCGTCGGCATTTTCGCCGGTAATCAAATAATAGGCGGAACGCAGCGCCGCCTCCATCACGCCGCCGGTGGTACCGAAGATCACAGCCGCGCCGGTGCTCTCGCCCAGTGGATCGTCAAATCCGCATTCCTCCAGGCTCATGGGCTCGATCTGGCAAAAGCGCGCCATGCGCACAAACTCCCGGGTGGTAATGGATCGATCCACATCGCGCTCCGCGCCGGAATCATTCACTGCTTCCACGGCGCATTCATATTTTTTCGCCGTGCAGGGCATGATGGATACACAGAAAATCTTCTCTGGATCCACGCCGATCTGCTTGGCAAAGTAAGTCTTCGCCACGGCGCCGAACATCTGCTGTGGGCTCTTGGCGGTAGAGAGATTTTCTGCCAGTTCGGGATGACGGAGTTTGACATACCGCACCCAGCCGGGACAGCAGGAGGTGAACATGGGCAGCTTATATTGATCGGGATGGGTCATCCGGTTTATAAACTCGCTGCCCTCTTCCATAATGGTCAGATCGGCGCTGAAATCGGTATCGAACACATAGTCAAAGCCTATGGCTTTGAGCATGGCAACCATCCGTCCCACGGTGGCGTCCTCATATGCAAGGCCGAATTCCTCGCCCCAAGCGGCGCGGACAGCGGGCGCGACCTGCACCACGCAAATCTTTTCGGGATCGTTGATCGCCTCAAAAACCTCGTCGGTATCATCCCTGGCGCGCAGCGCGCCCACGGGACAATGGGTGATGCACTGTCCGCAATAGGCGCATCCGGCTTCCTCCAGCGTAAGGCGATCCCGCACGCCGACGCCGGTGTGGGCGCCGGTGCCCGTCACATCCCAAACCTTCATATCCTGAATTTTGTCGCAAAAAGAAACGCAACGCATACAGTTGATGCATTTGGCGGAATCACGGATGAGCACGGAACTGTGATCCCACGCACGGAACGAGGGCTGCTGCGGAAACGGCAGATCCAGCACGTTCATTTCACGGGCCAGCGTTTGCAGCGTGCAGTTTCCGCTGCGGATACAGCCGGTGCAGTTGGCGTTGTGGCGGGACAGGATCAGCTCGATGTTCAGCCTCCGGGCAGAGCGAACGCGGGGCGTATTGGTGTGAACCACCATGTCCTCTTCGCAACGGGCGTTGCAGGCGGCCACCAGCAAATCGTTGCCCTCCACCTCCACCACGCACATCCGGCAGGCGCCGATCTCGTTGATCTCCT
>JAFZPW010000081.1 GCA_017552495.1 Clostridia bacterium
GACGGTGATTTTGGCCCGATACAGGCCGAGGGCGTAATAGAGCATCCCCAGCATGGCCGACAGGGTGTAGCCGAAGAAAAAGGCGCCCGACGGATGGATCATAAAGCCCAAAAGATCGTCGGCAAAGCCAAAGACCAGCGCGGCGATGGGGCCGCAAATGGCGGCGCACAGCGCCTTTGGCACAAAGGTGAAATAGATGCGCAGATTGTTGGGCAAGGGGATAAAGACGCTGGAAATGGCGATGCACAGCGCCAGAAACAGGGCTGCCACAGCCAGAACCCTGGGGTTGTGCAGCATGGCGGCAGCCTCCTGCCAATAGGCGGACGTGCGAAGGGATCGATGTTCGGGCATAAAAAAACCTCCTCAAATTACGGCAGTTCGGCAAAACGAAACACCGCATAAGGGAAGGTTCCGGTATGCGGCAGCGGGATGCAACCGGCGCACTGCAAGCCCTTTCGGGCCGTTTCGTCCGGCGGACAACTCCCCGTTCCGCCGGCACTGGACACGCGCAGGTCTACTCTGCCATCTGCTGTTTAATTGCTTATAGTATAGGCGCGCTGCGCGGGAATGTCAATCCCCGGCGGCTTGTTTTTTTCGAAAAGTCAGCCAGCACAATAACGCGAAACAAACGCCGGCGGAAATCGTCAGGATCAGCGGCCACGTTCCGCCGCCCAGCAGCAAAACGCAGCCCTCGTGCAGCGTCACCAGCCCAAAGAAGGCAAAAAGCACAAAAGCCAATCCGTGAATCGCGCCCTCGGGCAGTTTGTTTTTCAGCAGCATCCCCGCCGCCATCCCTGCCAGATCGGCGGCGAACAGGCCGGCGGAACAGGCCAGCCATACAATAACCGCCCGGCTCAGTCCCTCGTTTGCCGCAAAGGTAACGGCGGTAAGCTGCGTTTTATCCCCCAGTTCGGCAAGAAAGAAGGTGAAAAACACGCTGGCTGCCGCAAAGCGAAGTTTCTTCTCCTTTACCTGCTCCTCGTCCGCTTCCTCCTTGCCGCGGAACTCGCTCCATGCAAAGAACAAAAAGGCTGCGGCGGCAATCAGCCGCATGAGCCACAGCGGGATCAGTTCGCTCAAAAGACTGCCCGCCAAAACGGCCAGTCCGTTGAGCACCAGAATGGCTGCCGCCGTCCCCAGAATAATATCCCGCAGCTTATAGCGGGAGGTCATGGCGATGAGCATGAGTTGAGTCTTATCGCCCATCTCCGCGATAAACTCCGCGATCATGACTTTCCAAAACAACATAACGCATCCCCCTTTTTCCGGTACGCTCTATTATACTGTTCTCTTTGAAAAAATGCAAGCGGCTGCGCCGGATTTTCCCGTGCAGCGCTTGACAAGTCAAAAAAAACGGATTATAATATCGTTATATGATATCATATAACGATATTGCAAAAGGAGGCTGGTTATGCCAACACATTCCATGGAGAACCTCACCGAGTCGATGTTCTATGTACTGATGGCATTTCAAACCGGCTCGATGTGCGGCGTGGATGTGGCAGACTTTGTCCGGCGGCACACCGGCGGCCGGGTGATTCTGGGCCCGGCCACGCTTTACACCGTGCTGGCCAAGTTTCAGGCGGAAAACTATATCCGTGAGTTGTCCGCCGACGGGCGCAAGCGCACCTATTGCATGACGCAAAAAGGCATGGACGCCTATCAAAATGAGTTGGAACGTCTGCGGGCCTGTCTGCATGACGCCGAGAAAGGAGCCGTATTATGAGCAAACGCAAAAATGTCTACCGTCTGCCCCCCTGCCCGCTTTACGATGCGGCGTGCATGGAACGCTGGCTGACCGACATGGCGGCAGCGGGCCTTCATCTGGACGCAGACGACCCTTTTCCCTTTCTCGTGGGCCCGGCGCGCTTTGTCCGGGGCAAGCCGGAAGCCGTCCGCTATCGCATGGACGCGCAGCCGAAGCCCAAAGGTTTTTTATTCGACACGGTTCCCGACGAAGAGCAGCTCGCCTTGGCCAAATCTCTGGGCTGGACGTATGTGTTTACCAGAGGTGGTTTTTCCTGTTACCGCTCCGACTGTCCCGGCGCCCCCGAGCTGCACACAGACCGCGCAGTTCAGGCATATTCGGTCAAGAAGCTGGAACAAGCCATGCGGCCAAATTGGTTTCTCCTTTTTTATTGGCTGCTGCTCTATCCGCTGATGCTGTTCAAAACGCCGCTGCGAAACCTGATCCGGATGGGAAGCTGGTTGCTGCTGCCGCTTTTTGCGGTGGTTGCGCTGTCGCTGGGTGTCTCCATCCGACAGGCCATCTGCCTTCGCAAAATGCGTAAAGGGTTGGAGACAGGCATAAATCCGACGCAAAACACCGATTGGAAGCGCAGCGCCAGGTGGTATCGTCTGCAAAAGCTGGCCGTGGCAGCGACGCTTGTAACGATGTTTGTTCTGGCCGCCTTTCGGGTGTGCGGCGATCGTGCTTCCCTGCCCGACCGGCGGAAGCCACTGGAGGATTTTCCCGGCCCGGTCCCCTTTGCCACGCTGGAAACGCTGATTTTCGATGGGAGCTATGCCCAAAGTCCTGCCTTTGACCGCCATTCCAATTCCTTTGCCCGGTGGAGCGACTTGTTGGCGCCCGTGGCGATCCGGTGGAGTGAAGAGGGCGTCGTGCGCCTTCCGGACGAAACAGACTATCGCATCCAGCTCCATCTGGATTATTATCAGGCCCGGTGGCCCTTTGTCGCGCGGCTGCTGGCGGAGGAATGTTCCGGCAGCGAGTGGGACAGCGGACTATCCATTCTGATTCGCAAATGGAAAAGACAAAATCATCCGCCGGAGCAGTTTCCGTTAGAGGTGGATTACGCCGCCGCCTTTTTCGACCCCTTTCCCGGCGTGGTGCTGCAAAAGGGAAGCACCGTCATCCGCGCCACTTTTTACACCTGGAACTATCATGAAAGCAGTCTCCCCGCCTTTTCGCAGCTCCAATTGGCCGAGGGCTTGGCAAGCCGCATGCCCTAAACGCAAAAGCGGCCCTGCGGGAGGCGCTTTATAAGGAAGCTGTCTCCTGTTCTTTTATCGTCAGCCATGATCCAAATGCCTGTATAGCGGAAGATGCGTTCTGCAATCGCACAGATTGTCGGGAAACCGGGATTCGACTGTGCTATGCTTTGTTTGTCAGGAGGGATGACATTGGACTGGATTACCGGAATACAGCGAGCCATTGACTACATGGAGGCGCACCTGAGCGAGGAGTTGGATTATGACGCCATTGCGCGGGAGGGATTTTCCTCGACCTTTCACTTTCAGCGTGTGTTCAGCATCCTCTGCGGTTATACGCTGGGCGAGTATATTCGCTACCGCCGGCTGAGCGTCGCGGGGGCAAGGCTGGCAAATGGAACCGACAAAGTGATCGACGTTGCGCGTGCCTATGGCTATGACAGCCCCGACAGCTTCGCAAAGGCATTCCGGGCCTTCCATGGCATTACCCCGTCGCAGGCGCGCGGCAACGGGGCCATGCTTCGCTCCTTTTCCCGCCTGAACATCAAAGTGACTCTGGAAGGAGGAAATGACATGCAGTACAAATTGGAAGAAAAGCCCGCCATGCTGCTGACCGGCTTTAAGCGCCGCTTTTCGGGAGATCCCAACGACAAAAAGGATCAGGACCATTACTTTGCGACGGAAACAAGGGTGGAGCAATACGTTCTGGAGGGTAGAAGCCGTATCCACGACACGATCTACACCGTCATGACCGATTTCAGCGACGATGGATATGATTTTTATTTTGCCTATCAGATGCCCAAGTGGGCGCTGAAGCGCTTTGAGGAGGATCTGGGCGATTTTGCCAAGCGCTATACCCATCTGGAGATCCCGGCGGGGCTTTACGTGGTCTGCGAAACGGAGCGCTGCAAGTATCCCACGAACCTGGTGGACGAGCTGCGCCGCCGCATCGTAACGGAGTGGCTGCCCTCGTCCGGCTACGTCCTGCGGGACGCTCCGGAACTTGGCGTGTTCCATTGGCCCTTCGAATACGGAAACGACGCGGTGAACAATTCCCACTACTGCGAAATTTGGCTGCCCGTCAGCAAGGAGCAGTAAGCAGTTGCTTCGTCCGTACTTGTGGCGAGCAGCGGATTTTGCCCCACACAATTCAGGAGACAGAATCGGCGTGGCCGCAACGGTCACGCCGATTTCATATCCTAATATAGCCGATCATTGCTTCCTGAAGCAACTTCTTTCCCGCGTTTTCCCGCGAACTGCTTTTTGATTTGCAAAAAACACGGAATCCGGTTCCCACGCAATCTGAATCAAGCCTCCGGAGCCGAAGACGCGCGGCGCTCAAACGCTCCGCAGCTCCTCCGGAAGCCATTCGATCTCGTTTTTGCTCCGCAGAACAAATCGACCGTTTTCCTCCTCCACGCGACTGAGGCTCACGTTGTTCATCCAGTCCTTCCAGTCGCCGTAATGCTCCAGCCCGCCCCGCACAAAGGCGTAAAGATTGCGCATGACGCAGCCGTGGCACACCAGTGCGGCGCAGCCGCCCCGGTTTTCCGCCGCCGCTCGCTTAAGCACGGCGGAGGCTCGCGCATACACCTGCTCCATGGTCTCACCGTTTGGCGCGGCAAAGCGCCACGGCTCCTCCCGCCAGATACGGCGCTCCTCGGGCCAGCGGCGTTCCATCTCTGCAAATGTCACGCCCTCCCAGTCGCCGAAGTGCATCTCTGCCAGCGCCGGATCGACCTCTATGGGCGCGTGCAAATGGCGGTTGACCGCCAGCGCCGTATCGTAGGCCCGCCGCAGGGGGCTGACGTAAAGTTTCTGCAAAGGCAGCGTGCGGCATCGCCGGGCCAGATACTCCAACTGCCGCAGGCCCAGCTCGGTAAGCGGCTGGTCTGTGCTGCCCTGCACTGTGCCCGTCAGGTTGCCCTGAGCCTGGGCGTGGCGGATGAGATAAATGGTCGTCATAATATCTCCTTTTAAACAAAAGGCGGAGAGACTGCGCTCTCCGCCTTGCTTCATCGTTCAGTTCATCTGGTTGCGGCGGCTGAGGTTCATGGTGCCGTCCTGCATGGACTCAATATTTTCCAGCGCCTTGCCGGTGCCGTAAGCCACGCAGGAGATGGCGTCGTCTGCCACGCGGGTGCTGATACCGGTCTTGCTCTCGATTAGCTTGTCGAAACCGTAAACCAGACTGCCGCCGCCGGTCATCAAAATGCCGTTGGTGGCGATATCGCCCACCAGTTCGGGCGCCGTCCGCTCCAGAACAGAGTGAACCGCCTCTACAATGCGGCCGGAAACGTCCTCAAAAGCCTCCATCATCTCGCTGGAGGTGACGGTAAAGGTGCGGGGCAGGCCGGTCATCAGGCAGCGGCCCTTGACCTCCATCACCTTTTCCTCGGGGAAGGGATAGACGCAGCCGATGGTCATCTTCATCTCCTCGGCGGTGCGTTCGCCAATGAGCACATTGTGCTTGCGGCGGACGTATTTCACCACCGCCTCGTCGAATTTGTCGCCGGCGATCTTAATGGAGGTGGATTCCACCACGCCGCCCAGCGAAATCACGGCGATGTCGGCGGTGCCGCCGCCGATATCCACGATCATGTTGCCGTTGGGCTGGGCAATGTCCAGTCCGGCGCCGATGGCGGCGGCCACGGGCTCTTCGATGAGATAGACGCGGCGGGCGCCGGCCTGCTCGCCGGCGTCGATGACGGCGCGTTCCTCCACCTCGGTGATGATGCTGGGAATGCAGATCACCACGTTGGGCTTGAACAGGCGGAAGCCCAACACTTTTTTGATAAAGTGCTTAATCATCTTTTCGGTCATCTCATAATCGGAGATGACGCCCTCCCGCAGGGGGCGAACGGCGATGATGTTGCCGGGGGTGCGGCCCAGCATACTCTGGGCCTCAGAACCGATGGCAAGCGTCTTGCCGGTGTTTTTGTCAATGGCCACTACCGAGGGCTCGCACAGCGCGATGCCTTTGCCCTTGACAAAGACCAGAATGGAAGCAGTCCCCAAATCTATTCCGATATCGTTTCCGGAAAATAACATACGATCACCTCAAAGAAAATATCAGTATCTTTTATTATAGCCAAACAATCAAGCGATTTCAACAGCAAATCCGGCGAAATTTTTCAATTTTTCTTAAAGTTTGGCATCTGTTTCCTCTTTTTCCAGATACGCAAGCGGGCGGGAGAGCTTGCGCCGGGTGGCGGCGGCGCACAAGCCGAAAACCCGCTCCGCCCCGGCCTTCTTCAAAACGGCGGCGCAGGCCGAAAGCGTAGCGCCTGTCGTAAGCACGTCGTCGGCCACAAGCACCCGCTTTCCCTTCACCGTTTCCGGCGTGCAGCACAGGCAAAAGGCATCCTTGACGTTTTCCCGACGCATCGCCGGCGTCAGATCGTGCATCGCATGGGTCTCCCGGGTCTTTTCCAGCGCGGCAACGCAGGGCACGCCGCAGCGCTTCGCCAGTTCCCGCGCCAAAAGTTCGGCCTGATTATAGCCGCGTCTGCGTTTCGTCTTGCGGTTGGTGGGGACAAAGGTAATCAGATCGATCTCCTCTCCCAGTTTATGCCGCAGCGCATATTCCATCACCCTGGCCAGCGGACGGGCATAATTTTGCTTTTCGTAATATTTCAGTCCGTGGATCGCCCGGCGGACGCTGTCCTCATACCACAGACCTGCCGTCGCGCCGTCAAATGCGCCGTTGGCGTCCAGACGGGGCGGCGCCGTGTTCAGAACGACCTGTTCCCGGCACAGCGGACCGACTTCCTCTCCTTCCCGTATCGGCGTGCCGCACAGCGCGCATCGCGGCGGGAACAGCAGCGTCTTCAGTTTACCGATCATTTTCCCGCAACGCCTCCTTTACCCGCAGGCGCAGAGCGCTGTAACGCCGGTGTGCGTTGGCCTGCGCTGCCATCTGCGCCACCGTTTCTTCCCGTCCCACCATCACCAGCAGTTTTTTTGCCCGGGTGACGGCGGTATACAGCAGGTTGCGGCTCAAAAGCCGCTGGGGCGCGGAAAACACCGGAATGACCACGGCGGCATATTCGCTGCCCTGGGCCTTGTGGGCCGTAACGGCATAGGCCAGTTCCAGCTCCGACAGCTCGTCGAAGCCGTAATCGGCCGCTTTGTCATCAAAGCGGACGATCATCATCCGGGCGTTGCGGTCGATAAGGGTCACGACCCCCGTGTCGCCGTTATACACGCCGGCGCCCGTTTCGGCGGGGTCGAGGCGCTTCCACACCCGGTCGTAATCGTTGCGGATCTGCATCACCCGGTCGCCGGTGCGGAAGACCGTTTCCCCGCTTACCGCCTCGCCTTTGTCCGCAGCGGGCGGGTTGAGGGCCGCCTGCAGACGGCGGTTGAGATTTTCCGTCCCGCAAAGGCCCTGCCGCGAGGGACAGATCACCTGAATGTCCTCTCGTGGGATGCCGAAATGCTCAGGGATCCGGCGAGCCGTCAGCGAAACCACCGTTTCCAGCGTCTGCTCGGCGCCGCGTGCGGCAGAAAAGTAAAAATCCCCGTCGTTTTTCCGCAAGGACGGTACCTCGCCCCGGTTGAAGCTGTGAGCGTTGACCACGATATCGCTGCCCTGCGCCTGACGGAAGATCTCGGTCAGCCGCACCTGAGGCAGGCGTTCCACCCGCAGCAGGTCGGCAAAAAAACTACCCGCTCCCACCGGGGGAAGCTGGTCGGCGTCGCCCACCAGCACCAGACGGGCATGGGGCGGCAGCGCCTCCAAAAGCGAGGCTGCCAGCGAAAGCTCCAGCATGGAGCTTTCGTCCACCACCACAACGTCGCCCTGCAGCGGATCGGAAGCATTTTTCTGAAAAACCATCCGGCCGGCCCGGTCAAAGGCTGGCTCCAGCATGCGATGAATGGTTTTTGCCTCCTGATTGCACAGCTCGCTCATCCGCTTGGCGGCGCGGCCCGTGGGCGCGGCCAGCAGCGTTTTAAGTCCGTAAGCAGAAAACAGCTCGATCATAGTCATCAGCGCGGTGGTTTTTCCCGTGCCGGGGCCGCCGGTGATAAGCGTCAGCCCGTTGGAAAAGGGCATGGCGATGGCCTCCCGTTGCTTTTCGGCGTAGCAGAGGCCGCTTTCCCGCTCTTTTTTCTCCAGCATTTTTTGCAGGTTGGGCGGCGGCACAAGGCGCATGGACGCCAGGCGGCACACGGCCTTTGCCGCGTAGTCCTCCTGCCGCCAGATTTCCCGCAGATAGATCACGTCCCGCCCGCGAAGCGTTTCCCGCACCAGCGCGCCCCGCCCGATCAGATCCTCCAGATGGGAAGCAAGCCATCCGGGTTCGCGCCGCAGCAGAGCTGAGGCGGTCTCCATCAGCTTATCCTGGGGCAAAAAGGTGTGTCCCGCCTGCAGATTGAACTCCAGCACATAGCGAATCCCCGCCTCCAGCCGGACGGCGTCGTCCTCGCCGATGCCGAGCTGCGCCGCCGCTTCGTCGGCCTGCTGAAAAGACAGCAAATAGGGCTCGTCGCACAGCAAAAAAGGGTTTTCCCGCACCACATCGGCCGCCCGGTCGCCGTAAGCGGCGGTAAGTCCGGCGGCAAACCAGGTGGGCAGACGATATTCGGTGAGCAGCTCCAGCAAACGGCGCACGGCGTGCAGACGCAAAAAATCCGTCTGAATTTCCCGGGCTCTGGCCGGGGTAATGCCCTTGACCTGCGCCAGCCGCTCGGGGTCGGAGGCCAGCACGTCAAAGGTCTCTTCGCCGAAGCGGTCGACGATAAGCTCCGCCGTTTTGGGGCCGACGCCCTTTACCACACGGGAGGCCAGATAGGCGTAGATGCCCTCTTCGTCCACGGGCATTTCCCGCAGATAGCTTTCTGCCTGGAACTGGAGACCGTGCTGCGGGTGGACGGAATAGGTCCCCACAGCCGAAACGTGCTCCCCTGCCCCCAGACAGGGCAGCGTTCCCACCAGCGTGGCGGCGCCGCCCTCGTCCAGCAAAACCCGGGCGACGGTGTAGCCGTTTTCTTCATTTTTGAAAATAATGGATTCTACCACGCCTTCCAGCGTATCGGGCTGTTTTTCCATGAAAAAGGCGCTCCTGTTCTTTCTTATGATTGCTCCCGGGGCTCGTCTTCTCCCATGAGCCACTTGCCGTTGTGATCGGCATAGATGATCTTCCTGGTATACTCATTCGGCCCGGATACGGAATAATCATTGTTTTTGTCAGTGGGGTCGTATTCGCTGACGGCGACTGCCGAAAAACAGCCCGTGTATTCCGGCGGATACCCGTCCAGAATATCACCGCTTTGCAGGATCTCCCACGCACTGATGGGCTTGCCGTCATAAAACTGATATCCGTAAATAAAATCCAAAACGCCGAATCGGCCTTCGTAATACGCTTCGCCTGCCACATGCCCGTAATACGCCCTGGATAGATCCGCAAGCTGGAGGATCCGGCAGGGGATGCCAAGACATTGAAGCAGCACCGCGCCCACCCGCGCCATATCCGCACACCAATCCGTTTCGCGCTGAAGGATCTCCTTTTCCGTGCCGCCGAAGTGCATATCCATAAAATCCACGTCATAATGCAGAGCGATCCCGGCGGTATAGTCCAGCACCTTGCGGATCGTTTCTTTGTCGTCGGCGCCCCGGAATTGCTGCGCGAATTCATACAACTCGTGGTCCTTCATATCCGGGCATTTTCCTGCTTCGGCATATAAAGGCCCGCAAGCGTCTGCGTCCAGAAGAATCATGTTCTGCAGCAGCATATCATCGACAGACCCCGGCGCATGCACGTCATTTCGCAGCATGACCCCATAGGCTTTTCCGAAGATGTCATACCCCTGTTTCATTGTTTCACTCCATTCTGATCCGTTTTCCTCTGCGTACGCTCATTCCGCGGGGGAGAGAATATACACGTCGGCGCAGAAGGAAATGGGAATACAGTCGATATCGTATTCCGGAAGCGCCGCTTCCAGCTCGTCCCGCACCAGATAATATTCCTCGTTGTCCCACTTGTCGCCGTAGGCCTCCCGGCAGTTTTCCAGCCCTGCGCGTGTGGGGAAGGACACGTCGCCCAGAACGATCACGCCTTCCGGCGCGAGATGGGCGCGCAGGCCGCGGAGAAAAGCGTATTTTTCCGGGTCGGGAAGATGGTGCAGCGAATAGGTCGCTATGATGCAATCATAGCGCTCTTCCGCCAGTTCCTCCGGCAGAGGCATCGCCAGCCTTCCGGGTACGAAGCGGGCATCCGGTGCGTTGACCGCAGCCTCGCTCAGCATGGCGCGGGAAAAATCCAGCCCGGTGACGGGATGCCCCGTCCGGGTCAGCCGGGCGGCCATCCGCCCCGTGCCGCAGCCCAGATCGAGCACCGAAACGCCCGCCCGGGCGTGGACGATCTCAAAGATCTGGTCCTGCAACGCCCGATAGCCGGCAAAGGGATATTCCCCCTCCTCGTCGCAGGCGATCACATCGGCATCATAGTCCGGTTGCCACAGATCAAAGATTTTTTCATCATACATGGTATTGCACTTCCTTATTTCAGTTCCGTTTCCAACGTGCCGCTGCCGTTCCGCGCTGTCACGCGGCCATATGCGCCGTTGATGAGTGTAAAGGTCGGCTTGACGTGACCGATATCGGCGTTCCAGACGATCTTCGCCCCTTCGCCCAGCGCCCGGCGCAAAGCGGCGGGATACCCGTCAAAGAGCGAATACTCCGTGTTGGGAATGGCCGGGCGGCCGAACAAAAAAGCCCGCGCCGTGCGAAACCAGCCCGCCTGCTCCATCCGCCACAGGGCGTAAAAGATCTGCTCGGGCGTCATGGAAAAGATGTCGAAATACCAGATCACGCCGTCGGCCGCATAGCGCTTTGCAAAACCGCGTGCGTCCTCGAAGGGCGTGCCCAGCAAAACGCTTTCCAACACGTCCAGACAGCCGCCCAAAAGCCGCCCCTTGGCTTCAAAATCGCCGTTGACGGCCTCCCACCAAACAGGCTCGGCGAGGGCATAACTCCCGTCGGGGGTGTCGTCGGCAAAAAAGGGCTGATAGCGGTCAAAGCTGCGCTGCACCGGCGTTTCGCCCCGCAAAAACGCAAGGCTGTTTTCCAGCGCGGGATGAAGGGTTTCCATGGAAAAGCCCCCGGCGTTCGGCCCGTAAATCGTGGCGATGTCCAGCCGGGTGGTGATGGAAAAGAGCAGCCCCGTGGGGTCGGAATAGCCCTGTACCCATTTGGGTTGCGCCGCCAAGGCGGCAAAATCTACAAAAGGCAGACATTCGCACAAAAAATCCCCGCCGGTGGCGCACAGCACCGCCGCGATCTGCGGGTCGGAAAACAAAGCGTTGAGTTCGCTTCCCCGCTGCTTTGCGGGAGAGGAGGGAACAAAAGGCAGGCGCACGTCGGAAGTCTCTTCCACCTGCCAACCCTGCCGCTTGAGCTGCTCCAGCGACAGCAGATACGAGGGAAGCTTTTTTTCATGAATTCCGCCGGAGGGCGCAGTGACGCCGATCCTGCCGCCGGTTTTCAAAAATTCGGGATAAATCATGTCTCCTCCAAAAAACGCTTCAAAAAGCCGTCGACCTGCCGTTGGTTTTTCAGCAAAACGTATTTTTCCGGGTATTGTTCCCGCAGCGCCCGTCTGCGCGCCTGAATGGTCGGGCTGCGCCCGTCCCGGAGGATCCAGCGGATAAAAGCAAGATCCACCTTTTCGTTACAGCCCGCGCCCATATCCGGGCGGGTCTTGCTGTGATAGACCGCCCATCGCTTCATCACGCGGAAGAGGCAGACGGTGCGCGAAAACTCCAGACAGATAATCCGGTCGGCCTCGGCCATGCGGCGGTCATAGGCCATTTTCCGATAGTTCCCGTCGATGACCCAGCCCGCTGGGTTGGCGTCCAGAAAGGCGGTAACGATCCGGTTCTCCTCCTCGTCCGCACGCTCATGCCAGCCGGGAAGCCAGTGCACGCTGTCCAGATGGAGCACAGGCAGCGCCCGCTTCTCCCCTATCCCGCGGGCAAGCGTGGATTTCCCGCTGCCGCTGTAACCAATCACGGCGATCTTCATTAATCATTCCCTCCGATAAAGGTTCCGCCCCTTTTCAGGGGCGGGGAAAAGGTTTCTCTGTTCAGATCCGTTTCCATTTGGCGCCGCCGGGCACATCGGTGATCTCGATGCCCCGGGCCTTCAGCTCGTCGCGGATGCGGTCGGCCTCGGCGAAGTTTTTGGCTTTTTTCGCGTCGAACCGGGCACGGATGCGCGCCTCGATCTCAGGATCGGGGTCGCAGCCCTCGGCGGCCACGGTGTAGCCCCCAGCCTGCGCCGCAGTCTGGGCGGCGGTCTTGCTCAATTCCGTCCTCTTTTTTGCGGCGGCAGCCAGCAGATCCAGTCCCAAAACGGTGTCAAACTCGCCCAAAACGGCCAGCTTGGTGCGGTCGTCGGTTTTGTATTTCAGCACGTCGTACAGGCAGGTAATCGCCAGCGACGTGTTCAGATCGTTGTCCAGCGCCTCACGGAATCTGGCCCGCAGAGCGGCCGCCGCCGCCTCATCTGTCGCGCCGTCGCTTTCCTTCAGCGCGGCGATACGGGCGATGAGCTTATGATAGGTGACCACAGCGTTATCCAGCCCTTCCCAGGTGAAGACCAGATTGCGGCGATAGTGGCTTTGGAGGCAGAACAGACGGTATGCCATGGGGTCATAGCCCTTGCCGCTCAGCACCGAAAGGGTCAGAAACTCGCCCTTGGACTTGGACATTTTGCCGGAGGCATCGTTGAGATGGAGCACATGGAACCAGAAATTGCACCACTTATGCCCCAGATAACTCTCGCTCTGAGCGATCTCGTTGGTGTGGTGTGGGAAGGCGTTGTCGATGCCGCCGCAGTGGATATCCAGATATTCACCGCAATGCTTCATAGAGATGCAGGAGCACTCGATATGCCAGCCGGGATAGCCTACGCCCCAGGGAGAATCCCACTTGAGCGCCTGATCCTCAAACTTGGATTTGGTAAACCACAAAACGAAATCGTTCTTGTTGCGCTTGTTGGCGTCTTCCTCCACGCCCTCCCGGACGCCCACCATCAGATCTTCTTCCTCGTGCTTGTTGAAAACGTAATACTCCTTCAGTTTGGAGGTGTCAAAATAGACGTTGCCCCCCGCCTGATAAGCGTATCCCTTCTCCAGCAGCACTTCGATCATATGGATGAACTCCGGGATGCAGCCGGTGGCGGGCTCGATCCGATCGGGAATGCGGATATTGAGCCTGCGGCAGTCGTCAAAAAAGGCGTCGGTATAAAATTGGGCGATCTCCATTACCGTCTTGTGCTCCCGGCGGGCGCCCTTGAGCATTTTGTCCTCGCCGGTGTCGCCGTCGGAGGTCAGGTGTCCGACATCGGTGATATTCATGATGCGGA
>JAFZPW010000082.1 GCA_017552495.1 Clostridia bacterium
ACTGCGCTACACCCGGATATTCGGCTTCTGCAAGACGCGCGGCCCGGCAGACTCCGTCAGGCGGCCATTCCCTTTGGAGAAGACCGTAAAATCATTATATCGCATTTTGTGCCACTTGACAATAGGGGATTTTTTATATAATCTATATTTATATGTGATCTTCAACTCGCAGGAGGCTTTTTATGAACCATACCGATAAAACCATGGACAAAATCGTCGCGCTGTGCAAGGGGCGCGGCTTCATTTTCCCCGGCAGCGAGATCTACGGCGGCCTGGCCAACACCTGGGACTATGGCCCGCTGGGCGCCCGTCTGAAAAACAATGTGAAGGAGACCTGGCGCAAGCGCTTTATTCAGGAGCGGCACAACAGCTTTGAGGTGGACGCCGACATCCTGATGCATCCCCGCGTGTGGGAGGCCAGTGGCCACATCGCCAGTTTTTCCGATCCTCTTTTGGACTGCAAGGAGTGTAAAATGCGCATCCGGGCCGACAATCTCATCGAGGCCTTTGACCCGGAGGCCCACGCAGACGCCATGACCAAGGAAGAGATGTTTGAATACATCAAGGCCCACAGCATCCCCTGTCCCCATTGCGGCAAGCACAATTTTACCGACATCCGCGAGTTCAATCTGATGTTCCAGACCTACCGCGGCGTGACGGCCGACACCAAGTCGGTGATCTATCTCCGTCCGGAAAACGCTCAGGGCGAATATGTCAACTTCCCCGCCGTCCAGCGCACCATGCGGGCCAAGCTCCCCTTCTCCATCGGGCAGATCGGCAAGGCGTTCCGCAATGAGATCACGCCGGGCAACTTCACCTTCCGCACCATCGAATTCGAACAGATGGAGTTCCAGACTTTTTGCAAGGAAGGCACCGACAACGAGCTTTACGACTATTTCAAGACCTACGGGCGGCAATATTACGAGGATTTGGGTCTGTCCGCCGACCATCTCCGCTTCCACGACCACGAAAAGCTGGCCCACTACGCCAAGGCCGCCTGCGACATCGAATATCTCTTCCCCTTCGGCTGGGGCGAGATCAACGGCACCCACAACCGCACCGACTTTGACTTGACCCGCCATCAGGAATACAGCGGCCAGAACATGAGCTATCTGGATCCCGTCACCGGCGAACGGTTCATTCCCTATATCATCGAATCCACTTACGGCCTCGACCGCACCGTCCTGGCCGTCCTCTGCGAAGCCTATGACGAAGAGGTGCTGGACGCCGAGAAAAACGATACCCGCGTGGTGCTTCATCTTCATCCCGCGCTGGCTCCCTTCAAGGCTGCCGTTCTGCCCCTGAGCAAAAAGTTGGCTGAGCCTGCCATGGCGCTGCGGGACAAACTGGCAAAATACTTCATGACCGATTACGACGACACCGGCTCCATCGGCAAGCGCTACCGCCGGGAGGACGAGATCGGCACCCCCTTCTGCATCACCGTGGACTTCCAAACCGTGGGCGACGAAAATACCCCCGCCGACAACTGCGTCACCGTACGTGACCGCGACACCATGGAGCAGATCCGAATGTCCATGGACGCTCTGCCCGATTATATTCAGAGCCGGATCGGCTTCTGACCATCCTGATCGAAAGGAGCAGCTTTTATGCTGGAAGGCATTTTCGTCACGGTCACGCCCCAGCGGGGGCTGCACAGCAAGGCTCCCTTCCCCATCGGGGCGGAGCTGCTCTGCTGCAAGGATCCAAAAAACACCTATGACACCGAGGCCATCCGCGTTTTTGCCAAAGGCGGACAGGCCGTGGGCTATGTTTCCAACAGCACCAATACCAAGGCAAACGGCACCATGTCCGCCGCCCGGGTCTACGATCTGGTGGGCGACCGCTTTATCGTAGAGGTTTGCTTTACCACCCAAACCAAAGTGATCTGCCGCGTTTTGTGCCGCAGCGTGGACGACGCTGCCGCGGCACTGGAGGATTACCGCCGCCCCAAAACGCTGGAGGACGTGTATTCCGAAGAACGATAACCAGCAAAACCGGATCAAAAACAACGCCCGCCGAAGAACGGTTCTTCTTCGGCGGGCGTTTCCGTTGTCTGTTCAATATCTGCGTGAACCGCTCTGCCGTTCGTCGGTAACGTCGTAAAGCGGAATTCCGGTTTCCGAAAGGAATCGCTTCTGCCATTTTTGATAGAGATCCCGCTGGCTGTAAAGGTATTCGCCTTGTCGGTCGCCATAGCGAGCCGAAAGTTCCTCTACTGTGGGGACGACCTGATAATAAGCCTCGTCCAGTTCCTCCAGCGCCGCGATGGTGTCGGCTGGGTTCTGTGTTTCCAAGGCGCCGATGTTTTCCGGAGTGAGGGAAAGCAGCAGCATCCGATTTTCCGTGGGGCGGAACGCCCCGGGCGTCATCCATTCCGCCTCCGTCCGAAAGGCATCCCGGTTGAAACGGGCAGTCACCTCCGGCGGCAGGGCGTTTAGATCCCGCTCCCGCAGGCGAATCGGCTCCAGCGCCGCCCCACGGCCCTCGCCGTGAGGCACGGAAAAGCGGATCTCCTCCAGTCCTTCATCCGTAAGTTGCCGCAAAAGCTCCCCCGCCTGAAAGGCGTTTTCCCTGTTGAGCGGCACGCCCGCACTGATC
>JAFZPW010000083.1 GCA_017552495.1 Clostridia bacterium
GTCCCGCCGCTTGAGCGACAAAACGATGCTCCCGCCATCGGGCTGGGCCGCCATGGCGTTGGAGATCAGGTGCAGCAGCATCCGCCGCGTTTTCTCCCTGTCCACCCGGACGATCAGCGGGGCTTCCGGCAGACGGGCGGTAAGCCGGATGCCCTGTTTTTCACAGAGCGGCGCCGTCTGAGATACCATCTCCCGGCACAGCGCCGTAAGATCCTCGTCGCTGTAATACAACTCCAGATACCCGTTTTCCGCGGCGGCGCAATCCTCCAGATCCCGCGCCAGACGAATAAACCGATACACGCTCCGCTTGATGAGCGCCGTTTCCCGGCTTTCTTCCTCCTGCTCCAGTTTCTGCACCGTGGGCAGCATCAGCGACAGCTCCCGGTTGATCTCCCGGGAAAGATAGCGGGAGGCGTTCATGGTGATAAACACGCCGCCCTTTTGCGACAGGGGAAAAAGCTCCATTCGGATATTTCCCTCCGCCGGCGCGGCCGCGCAGGAAAAGCGATGCTCCCGCAGCGTGCATTCAAACTCACACTCGCGCCCGGCCTGCGCCTCGCTAATCAGGCGGGCCACCGTCTGATCCTCCATCAAATCATTGAGATTGCGGCCGGAAAGGTCTTCACCCAGCAGCATTTTCAGCCCGCCGGAAGTATAAAAAATCCGACCGGAAGCGCTGCACAGCAGCAGCATTCCCGCCAACGCCGTTTGCGGAAAACGGGTCAGTTCCTTTTCATTTTGTTCCGTCATGGGCAGGCGCTCCTTTCGGGTCGATCCGGGCTTGTTCCAGCAATTTGCTTCCGTTATATCATATTTTCGCGTTTTTGTCAATTTACGACCGATTTCCCCATTCCGCGCTTTTTATGCAAAACAGCAAAAGGAAGCGGGATTTGCGGGGTTGCTTTTGTCAGATACATTGGTTATAATGGTTGTACAGGTTGTGATCCATGGCGGATCTCACAAATATAGAGATGGAGGCTATTATCATGATCAACGTTGGCATCAACGGATTCGGACGCATCGGCCGTCTGATCCTTCGCGAGGGCATCAAGCGCGGAACCATCAATTTTGTCGGCATCAACGGCCACCGGATGAATCCGGACTATATGGCCTATATGCTCAAGCACGACACCGTGCACGGCGCGCCCGGTTTTGACGTTTCCTATGATGAAGACGAGCTCATCGTCAACGGAAAACACATCATGGTCATCAAGGGCGACGATCCCGCGGAAAATCCCTGGAAGGAACTTGGCGCGGAATATATCATCGAATCCACCGGCAAGTTCAAGACCATCGAGGACGCCAGCGCCCACCTCAAGGCCGGGGCGAAAAAGGTCATCATCACCGCTCCCAGCAGCGACGCTCCCATGTTTGTCATGGGCGTCAACCACGACAGCTACACTCCCGATATGACCGTGGTGAGCAACGCCTCCTGCACCACCAACTGTCTGGCTCCCATCGCCAAGGTGCTTAACGATACCTTTGGCATCCGTGACGGCCTGATGACTACCATCCATTCCGCCACCGCCACCCAGAAGGTGGTGGACGGCTCCTCCAACAAGGATTGGCGCGGCGGCCGCGCTGCCTTCGGCAACATCATTCCTTCCTCTACCGGCGCCGCCAAAGCCGTGGGCAAGGTCATTCCCGCGCTGAAGGGCAAGCTCACCGGCATGTCCTTCCGCATCCCCCTGCTGGATGTTTCCTGCGTGGATCTGACGGTCAATCTGGCCAAGCCCGCTACCTATGAAGAGATTTGCGCCGCCATGAAGCGCGCCTCGGAAGAGGGCGCGCTCAAGGGCATCCTGGGCTATACCGATGAGGACGTGGTCTCCAGCGACTTTATCTCCGAACCCCGCGCCAGCGTCTTTGACGCCAAGGCCGGCATCGCCCTCACCGATACCTTTGTCAAGGTGGTGGCCTGGTACGACAACGAATACGGTTACAGCACCAACACCGTCAATTTGCTGGAGTATATGGCGAAAAAGGATCACGAATAAGCAACTGTTTCATGAGCCGCTGCCAAAAGCAGCGGCCTTTTTATTGTGTCATTTCTTTGCGGAACTATCGAAAAAAAGTTCTGGTTGTTCTGGAAAAAACTGTATTTCCAGGCGTTTGGACGCGCATTTTTCCGCGTTTTTCATTGCCGCCGGGCGCGTCCCGTTGACAGACGGCGAATTTTTGGAATTTTCCGGCGGAAGAAATCTGAAATTACAAATTTTTTTGTGGAAATTCTTATGAAAATGATGTAGAATATAAGATAAATGAATTTCTCCTGCCGCAAGGTGGGTAATCCGCCCGCAGCGCTGCTGCGGGATCATCAAAACAGGGAGTCTTGTTTTACATGTTTGAATTTGTCAACGAGCAGAATCTGCCTCAATTCGAGGCGTTTGTCCAGGGTCATCCAAAAGGACATTTTCTTCAGTCTCACGATTGGGCGCCCGTAAAAAGCGATTGGAACTGGGAGGGCATTCTCCGCCGCAATGAGGCGGGCGATATCACCGGCGCCATGAGCGTGCTGCTGCGCCGGATGCCGGGCGTCCCCTATCAAATGATGTACGCCGCCCGCGGCCCGGTCTGCGACCTGCACGACGCCGATACCCTGCGGGAGCTCACCCAGGGCGCCGCCGTGCTGGCAAAAAAATATAAAGCCTACGCCCTGCGCATTGACCCCGACGTGCCAAGCAGCGACACGGACTTTATCGGCATCATGCAATCGCTGGGCTATGTCCATCATCCCGGCGACAAGGATTTCAACGGCATTCAGCCCTGTTATGTCTTTCGTCTGAACGTCAAGGACAAAACCGAGGACGAACTCCTGGCCGCTTTTCATTCCAAAACCCGTTACAATCTCCGCCTCAGCGCCCGGAA
>JAFZPW010000006.1 GCA_017552495.1 Clostridia bacterium
ATTCTGCGCCGAGCTGAGTGCAATCACCCGGGCATTTTCATAGATATCGGGGGACTCCGCCGTCACAACGGATACGGGCTGTTCCGCGGTCTGCCCCGCCGTCTGGGCGCCGTTTTGTCCCGCGGCGTCCGGGTCGGCCGTCACGGCGCCACAGCCGGCGGCCAGTGCCAGTAGCATACAGGCGGCCAGCGTTAAAGCGGCCAGTCTCTTTTCGATTTTTTTCATAACTGCCATCCTTTCTTATTCCTTGTTATCGGTGACGCGGCATTTTCCCGCCGCCGTTTGCCTTTGTATGACTTCATTATACCCGAACGGCTGAAAAAGTTCTGAAAACAAATCTTTTTTTCTTTCAGCATTTTTTCAGAATCGCCTTTATCATAAAAAGAAAACCTGATATAATGCAGATACCGATTCAGAGGAGGTATCCCATGAATATCCTCATAGTGGAAGACGAGCGTCCGCTGGCCGAGGCGCTCAGCGAAATTCTCAAAACCGCCGGACATTTCACCGACATCGTAAGCGACGGTATGGAGGCGCTGGATTATGCAGAGGGGTTTCACTACGACCTGGTGATTCTGGACGTGATGCTGCCCCGGCTCAACGGCTTCAGCGTGGTGCGCGCCATGCGGGAGCACGGAAACGCCACCCCCGTTTTGATGCTGACCGCCCGCGCCGCCGTCACGGACAAGGTGCAGGGTCTCAATTCCGGCGCCGACGATTACATGACCAAGCCCTTTGATCCCGCGGAACTGCTGGCCAGGGTCAACGCCATGACCCGCCGAACCGGAGCGGTAGTGATGAACACGCTCTCCTTCGCCGATCTGACGCTGGAGACCGACGCCGGGATCCTGCGGTGCGGCGACGGCTCCGTCCAGCTCAGCCGGAAGGAATTGGAGGTGGCGCGGCTGCTGCTGGCCAACCCCGCCATGACCATTACCAAGGAAACACTGATCGTCAACGTCTGGGGAATCGAATCCGAGGCCACCGACAACAACGTCGAGGCCTATATCTCCTTTTTACGAAAAAAACTGAAATATCTCAAATCGACCGTTGCCGTCAAAAACATCCAGCGCATCGGCTATCGTCTGGAGGTGGAGGAATGAAGGCATACCGCAAACGCTTTATTCAGTTCAACATGCTGTTGGTGGGCGTGGTGCTGCTGCTGGCCCTGACCCTTTTGGGCGCGTATCTTTATCACAATGCCCGCCGGGAACTCCGCATGACCATGGAGGCCGTGGTGCGTCCGCTGGACGCCGTGGCCGCGCTCCGGGAAGACAAGGTGTCCCCCGGCGCCGCCCCCGAGCCCCGTCCCCTGCCAGACCATATGGCGCGCGGTTACGACAGCGAAACCCGCCGCAGCATCAACACCGTTTTTTATGACGACGAGACCGGTGAAATCACGCTTTTGGCGGAAACGCCGCTGATCCAGCAGAGCGCGCTGCCCGGTTTGGTGTCCCTGGTCACGGAAAAAGAGTCCGATTACGGCACGCTGAAGGATCTGGGTCTGGTCTATTACCGCTCGCCGGGCGGCGACCGCATCGCGCTGGCCTCCACCCGCTATATTTGGGATCTGCTGAAAAATGTTTACGGTATTCTGCTGGCGGTCTTTGCCGCGGTCATGGGCCTGTTTTATCTCATCAGCCGTCGGATCTCGCATTTGGCGGTCAAGCCGCTGGAGGAAGCCATGCTGCGGGAAAAGCAGTTTGTCGCCGACGCTTCCCATGACCTCAAAACCCCGCTGACCATCGTGCTGGCCAACAACAGCATCCTGCGGGAAAACCCGGAAGCAACCGTGGCGCAGCAGTCCAAATGGATCGACAGCACCGACGACGCCGTCCGGCGGATGCAGCGCCTCATCGACGGGATGCTGACCCTCTCCCAACTGGACGCGCAGGAAAATGTGCCGCCTCCCTCCGAGAAAGTTGATCTTTCCTCCGTCCTCACCCGGGCGGCGTTGCAGATGGAATCGCTGGCCTATGAGCAGCAGGTAACGCTGGAAACCGACATCCCGGACGGTGTGACCGTGACCGGCTCGTCTGATTATTTGCAGCGCGTTGCCGAGGGGCTGATCGAAAATGCCCTGAAATACGAGCCAGCCGGCGGCAGGATTGACTTGACGCTGAAAGTTGAAAAGCGCCGGGCGGTTTTTTCGGTCCGCAACGAAAGCAGCCGTATCCCGGAGGACGATCTTCCCCACGTGTTCGAGCGGTTTTACCGGGGCGACAGGACTCGCAGTTCCCAAGGCGGCCACGGGCTTGGTCTGTCCATTGTCAAGCGGATGATCGAACGCATGGGGGGGCGCATCGAAGTCGAAAGCCGTGAGAGCTCCGGCACCGTGTTCCGGGTTTTTCTCCCGTTGTAAAGGCAACAGAAAACGCCTGCGGCGCATGACCGCAGGCGCGTTGTTTTATCCCGCCTTATCGAACTTGACCCTGATAGAGAAAATGGCGTTTGTAATAGTATTCCGCGATCTTGTGATTCCAAACCACGTCCCGCTGACCGCCCTCCAGCGCATAGCCGGAAATCAGTTCTCCGTCCACCCGGTAAAGGGAATTGCCGGTGTTCAAAATATCGGCTCGCGCCATGGTGTCGGCGTTGAACTGCATCCAGGCGTTTCCCTGCCAGCCGCAGAGCGCAAAAATGCGGTTCATGAGATAACAGGCCGAAAAGGTTCCGCCCTCGCCGGCAAAATCGCTGCCGGTGACGGCCTTGGCCGCGTCGTTGGCCCAAATCAGATAGGGCGTGGTGTAATAATGGAAAAAGCCCTCTTCCGTGCCCAAATCAATGTTGATTCCCAGCTCGTGATACACGCTGCTGCCGTCGCCCAGCCATGGCATATGATCCCCGAAAAAGACCACCACCACAGGCGCTTCATCATATCGCAGCGAGTTCACAAAATCCAGCATCCGCTGGGAGGTGTCGGCGATGCCGTGGAGATAGTTGTTGAGGATGTGATAGGATTCGTCGGTCATGCCCTCCTTTTCCAGATGCGAATCGTCGGGGCTGCCGGTGCTGCTGTATGCGCCGTGATTCTGATAGGTGATGCTGTAATTGAAATAGGGCGTGTTTTTGTCCCGATCGGCGTAAAGTTTCGTGAGGATCTGAAAAAAGCTGGAGTCATAGCGGGAAGCGTCGGTATAATCCTCTAAAAATTCAAAACGCTCCATGCCCAGATTGCGTTCTACGTTTTTACGGTTGTAAAACCAACCGTCCCCCGCGTGATAGCCCTCTACATAATAACCCTGGCTCCGCAGATACCACAGATAAGAATTGGTGTTTTTGCGATATTCTTCCTCCTGCGCATAACCCGTTAGGAAGTTCCGCTCGGTGTTGATGGTGCCGCCGCCAAACACATTGTCCACCAGATGCCCGTGGCAGGATTCGGCATACAGGGCGTGCAGCGGAGCGTAAACGTCGTCGTGAACCGGGATCTGCGGATGCTCGGAAAGGTCGGCGTATGCCTCCAGCATCACAACGATGATATTGACCCGTCTGTCCGCCGGAATGTCGGCATCCGCATAGGGCGCCAGCAGCGCCTTGGCCCGTGCGTCGGAATAACCCTCCGGCGCCGAGGGAAACGCGCTTTTTGCGGAGTAGACAAAGGGGTACAAAAATCCCTTGGAAACATAGACCTCCAGATCAGACCAAATATTGATCCCGGCCGTTTTGTTGACCGCCTTGTTGTGATACACGTCGGCGCTGCGATAAACCGTGGCGCCCAGAACGGCCATCGCCGCCAGCACCGCCGCAGCCAGTGCAAAACGGACTTTGCGGTTTTTCCACTTTCCCCGCATGAGAAATACCGTGAACAGCGTACCGAACGCAAAGGCGCCGAGCATTAACAGAATCCGCCCC
This sequence comes from Clostridia bacterium, assembly GCA_017552495.1. GTDB lineage: Bacteria > Bacillota > Clostridia > Oscillospirales > Butyricicoccaceae > UBA4644. Next base: position 3,856 of record JAFZPW010000006.1, read on the forward strand.
GAAAGTTCCAGACGATAGCGGGAAAGAATCCCCGCCGCCTCGCCCGCGATGGCCACGTCGGAGACAAGAAAGGTCTCGCTGCGGATGCGGATCTTATAATAATTGATCGCCGACAGCGCGAATACCAGCGCCGCCGGAAAAACAAAAGCCGGCCACACCCGCCCCGTAAGGGAAAAAAACAGCCAGACCAGAAGCACGCAGGGGATCAGATTGAGCGCCAAAATCAGCGGCTCGTGCAAATAAGACAAAAACATCGTCCAGCCGAGGTCGGCGTCCAGAATGCCGCAGACAAAGAGGGAGACCAGTCCAATGCAGATCCCCATCGCCGGCAGCAAAACCGCCGTCAAAATCTTTTGTCCCGCAGAATACTCTTCCATGCTCCGGCACGGAGCCTTTTGTGTTTTCACAAGCAGTTCCTTCTTTCAGCGGCGCATATTGCTCCCGCCTGCTTATTTTGCACGATTCCCGCGTTTTTTTCAAGTATTTTTCCGATAAATTTCCAAAAGAATCCGGAAACCGGCCGTTTTTTTCCGAAAACGCCGAAAAACGGGCCCCCGTCTTTTGAGGGCCCGTATCGGTCTGTGATTCCGCTCAGATCGTGCCGGTGACGGTGAGCACCGCCACGCCGGGGGTTGTGACCCAGTTTCCGTCTTCGCCGGGGGCATAAGCGGCGGCGGGAACGGTGATCTGTCCCGCGCCGGTGACAAAGAGACCGGTGGCCTCGTCGTAGCTGTAATTGTCCGGCGCAGTCCAGGGCTGGCCGTTATACTCCACGGACAGGTCGGTGAGCCGGGGCTCAAAGGTGTCGGTGACAACCACGCTGTCCTCCGCCGCAGCCTCGGCAGCGCCCGTGTTCTGAATGACGAAGGTATAGGTGATGCGGCCGCAGCCCACCGGATTGGGCGTGGTGAGCGCCTTGCTGATGGTGAGCTCCGCCTCGCTCTCCATCGTAACGGCGGCCGACGCGGTGGCGGGCTCCACCATGCAGGAGCACATCACCGAGGTGCCGTTGACAATTTGAGCGTCCGGGCCCAGAGGCGCGCTTTCGGTCACACGAGCCGCGTAGATCAGCATGATATGGGAGCCGGCGGGGACGTCGATGCCGCTGAGCTCCAGCGGGTTCTCGCTGAGGGTGGGCAGCGGGCTCTCCTCGCCATCCACATAATAGCGCATGCTCCCGCTCACATATTCCAGAGGATACAGCGTCCGTCCGCCCTGCTGATAGGCGCCCAGATCCTCGGTGACGGTGACGCCGGTAACGGCGGCCCCGTTGTTGGAAACGTTGACGATATAGGTGATGAGATCGCCGGGGGCATAGGTCTGGGCGGTGGCCGTCTTGATGACGGCAACGCTGTCCAGCAGCTCGCCGGCGGTGATATTGGAATTGGTGACGCCGCCCCGATAAGACAGGGTGGCCTGGTTATAAAAGATCGCCATGAAACTCCTCCCGATCAGATCCTCCGGCCTGGCCGGAGGTCGAGGCGTTCTGCCTCGCATCTCATCCTATGCGGGAAGGACGCGGGAGGTGAAAAGCAAAAGCCCTGAAGAACTTTTGCAAAACAACCGGACGGCGCAGGCGCTTGAATCAAAATTTCAGATCATCCGGACAATCTCCTGTTCTCCCTCTCCTACATCTCCCAGTAGAACTGTGCGGTGCCGACGCCCGGTACGCTGGGGTCTACCGTGGCATAAGGGCAATCCAGCACATCATGCCTGAACACGCCCAAACATCCCCATTTTCCTTTCACGGTAGCGGTAAAGGCCGAAGATGCGTCGGCGGTCACGATGGCGCTGTGAAGGATTTCCCCGCTGCTCTCATATGTCACCCGTGCATTTTTCACAGGCACGCCGGGGGAATAACTGCCGTCAGTGACATAAGCGCTGGGATCATCAATCCAATAGGGATTGCCGGCAGAGGTGCTGTATCAGGCATAGGAATGACCGTTGTACTTTGGAGATGGCCCGGACAGCAGTTCTGCGGATTGATATCGACGCAAATAATATTCACAAACTGCGTTCGCATAACTCAGCGTGATCTCATGATGACTCCAAGACAAGTTCTTCTTTGCGTAAACCGCGATCCCCATGGGTGTATACACATAAGCTTCCGTCCATGCGGGAGAACAGACCAACGGCTGCCCGGCAGCCTGAACCTGCGCCTCTAATTCCGCCATATCAAGATATCGACGAATAAGATGCAAGCACCCTGTGAGCAAAATCTCGCTTCTCACCGTTGATTTGGCAGCCTTGTTCTCGCTTTCGTAACGGTGCATGGCCAGGCGAACGTCACCGCGGTCAAGAAGCTCCTTCAACGCCGGAATTTTCAGGGAAGTCCTTTCCATACCCAGTTTCAGTGTGCTATAAGCCACAATATCAACGATATCAGGGCAGTGCAGCACCGTTTCCAAAAGAGCGTCTGTGGACATCCCCTTTATAATGTCCTCCGGGATTTGACAGGATTCCAGACGCTGCTGAATGGACATTTTCTGCCATTCCGGCGCCCCCGGCTGAACCGGATATACCCACGCTTCATCAAACAAGGTCACGGGTTCTTCCTGTGTTTGAGCCGCCATACAGCAAAGGGAAAGCGCCATGCCGGCCGCCAGCAGCAGTGAAATGATTCTTTTGACTTTTTTCATTTTGTCATCTCTTTTCTCACACAACAGGCCGTCCGTCTTTTTTTATGTTATGGAAACTGGGATTTCTGTCAATTTCCTTTCCTTTTTCTTTATTTTTTTAAGAATCTCCATCCTGCCTTTTTGCGGTTTACCGCATTTTCCACAAATGCTTCCTGATGAAAAAACACCCGCAGGCATTCGCCTGCGGGTACCGTATGCTCAGTCTATGCGCTGCCGGACGTAGTCTTCCAGCAGTTCCATGCTGCTCTCTACCAATGTGAGACATCGCTTTCCCTCGACCGCGTGGCGAGCCTTCAACCCTTCGCAGTCCGTATCGCCAAAGGCGGCCTCATAGCGACGGACAAAATCACCGCACAGTTCGCGGAAACCCTGGGTAGCGTGGGCGCGCCCATCCACAAACAGTCTGCCCAGCATCGCCACACAGGCGCACAGCGCGCCGCAGGTCTTTCCGCAGCCCAGTCCGCCGCCAAATCCGCTCGCCAGTTTGACCTCCTCCTGTGTCAGGCCAAGATGCCAAACCTCGCTGGCCTCCAGCAGAATGCTCTCGGCGCAGTTGTGATCCTGCTCCAAATAGCAGGCTTCCAGCCGCTTTTGATCCATAATCAGCCCTCCAAATCATTTTTCTGCCGATCATTATAGCACACGCCCGCCGATTTGAACAGAAAAATCCTATGACACGGCCCGCGGAACAAATTCCGCGGGCCGTAGATGATCCATGCAAAACAGCCGCAAGCGCCGCGGCTTACAGACGGGGACCGGCCGCCACCAGCGCCTTGCCTGCTTCGTTGCTCTCGTACTTAACGAAGTTCTTGATGAAGCGGGCGGCCAGATCGCGAGCCTTCTCCTCCCATTGAGCGGGGTCGGAATAGGTGTCGCGGGGATCTAGGATGCCGCTGTCCACACCGTTCAGGACGGTGGGGATTTCCAGATTGAAATAGGGAATGGTCTTGGTGGGAGCGTTCAGAATATCGCCGTTCAAAATGGCGTCGATGATGCCGCGAGTATCCTTGATGGAAATGCGCTTACCGGTGCCGTTCCAGCCGGTGTTCACCAGATAAGCCTTCGCGCCGCTCTTCTCCATCTTCCGCACCAGTTCCTCGGCGTATTTGGTGGGATGGAGCTCCAAAAACGCCTGTCCGAAGCAGGCGGAGAAGGTGGGCGTTGGCTCGGTGATGCCCCGCTCGGTACCGGCCAGCTTGGCGGTAAAGCCCGAGAGGAAATAATATTTGGTCTGCTCGGGAGTCAAGATGGAAACGGGAGGCAGAACGCCGAAAGCGTCGGCCGACAGGAAGATGACGTTCTTGGCGTCGGG
>JAFZPW010000084.1 GCA_017552495.1 Clostridia bacterium
CGAGGCGGCGGTGCCGGAGATAGCGGCCGGGCCCACAACACGAGGCGGCGGTGCCGGAGATAGCGGCCGGGCCCACAACACGAGGCGGCGGTGCCGGGATAGATGCCGGCGCCACAAACCATAGCGGCGGTGCCGGGTCGTATCGGGGAAAACGCAGAGGCAAACCTCAAATGCCATCTATCAGCCGCGCGGCCTCGGCATAGGAGAGGCCGCAGACGCGGGCGATCTGGTTGACGTCCGCGCTGAAGCGAAAGCGGATCTGGCGCATGAACTCCGTCTGCTCCTCGGGCGAAAGATCCGCGAACGAATCCTTCCCGAACAAGCTCCGGCAAAGATCCGGCAGGGCCGTCAGGATAATCTGGTCCCGGAAAGCCGGAAGGTGCTCCTCCGACTCCAACCGTTTGCGCGCCTTGGAGGAGGTATTCAGGAAATAATTCATCCGCTTCGGCGAGCCGAAACGATCCTCCACGTCCTCCACATCCACATATTCCTGCGGAAGAATATACCCTTCCGGGCCAAGTCGCCAGTCCGGGGGAAGCGTCTCGCAGTTAGTATGCAGCAGCCGCTCCCGGGCCCGGGCCGACAGGTCGCCGAGGCGGGTGCCGACAGGTCGGGCGCCCCCGTTCCGGGAACCGATCGGTACCGGCCCGGGAGCCAGCGGTGAAGATGAGGACGGGTTAAAGAAACAGTTCCCCGTCCCATAAGGATACTGACTGGGATGGGCGCAAATATTTGCCGCCACACAGTTCATCTGGACGTAAGCAATAGCACGTTCCGGCGCCTCGTTATAATCGGGGATCTCCTTGATATCCACCCCGTTAAGCCGGAGAAACTTCTTGATCCCCCACCGAGCATTGTAGTAAATGGAATAGCGGTGCTTGAACTGGCGGATGAATTCTTCCACCTCCCGCCGCGTCCCTTTCAGCACGAAATGCACGTGGTTGGACATCAGGATAAATGCCAGCACGACCACCGCCGGGCAGCACGCCGCCTGAATGGCCACGAAATTCATACCCACCTTGAAATCCTCCTCATCACGGAACCAGAGGTCCTCCTCCAAATGATCCGTCGTCACAAGCCAAATCTTTTTCATAGTATATAAGTTCCTGGGCAACCGCCAGGCCGGTTTTAAACATTTTGGGTGCGGTAGACGGTCCCTTTCCGCGACCGTTAACCGCAAATTAGCGGGGTTTTCGCGGTAGACAGTCGCCCTTCCCGACCGTCTACCGCACTTTTCCCTGGGATTGCAGGGCCGCAGCCGCTCACAAGCTTATCAATAATCATTTGCTTTTCAGAAAACGCTGCAGTATCTTTGCAATACTTCCCTGAGATTGCGGTGACGCAGCACTGCTGCCACGAACCAAGCTAGATGCAGCAATCTCCGGGATTTTTTCTGTTAAGAAAGTCTCGTGAAGATAGAGCCTCCGCTCCTGCAAGTTGTAAATAACAACCACCACACAGATAAATGAATCTGTGCCGATGAGGATAGGCGCGGCCATCATGCCGGTCATCTGTTTCTTGCCGCCCGTTGCATAGTAATCCAGGGGCAGAATGATGGCCCCCTTCTCCAGAACGTCCTTGATGGCAGCAAACGAAGCAGCCTTGATACGGCCGACGCCATGAGCTTTGTCACTCTGGATGCCTTTCATATCCAGGAGGACCTCTCCCCAAGGGGAATGGGCAACGCCTCCCTGTAAAACGAAATAATCAAAGATCTGTTGAGCGAAGGTCATGCCGGGTTTCGGAAGAAACTCATTGCCGGTTAGTGTGATAATCGGGTTGTTTAAGTCCAGTTTATTCATTCGCTGTTTTTGCCCGCAAGTTGGGAAAAAGAAAGGGAAGGGACAAAGATTAAACGTTTATCCAATACGCACTGAGAATCAGCGAGTTACGAGACCGACACACAAAAAGAGAGAAAGCAGCGGCAGCAGGAGCGCCTGAGCGTCAACGCGCAACAGGCGCCCCTGCAGTTAAACGATTAATCTTTGGAAAAAAAGAAAGAATTGTTATGCCCCTCACCGCTTGCCAAGGGCGGCGAGGCCGGCGGTGAGCATGCGCCACCAGGCGGCGAGCGCGTCCAGGGGGAACACCCAGAACAGACGGAAGGCATCCGCGGTATGCCGCGAGAAGGAGATCACCTTCCGGACCAGGTAGGGCCGTGTCGTGATATAAGACGTGTCCCGGTTGCGCCCGAAATTGCCGGTCGCCAGCACGAAGCGAAGGATCCGGCCGGCCTTCCGCGACCAGCGGGGCGCGTCCGAATACAGCGGCATCGCCTCGGCCGGCATTCCCAGCCACAGCACCGCCAGGCTGGCAAACGCCCGCCATTCGCTCAGGGCCCCCATTGCGCGGATGCGCTCCTCCAGGCGCCCGCGGTCCAGCTCCGCGCGGAAGGTCCACAGCAGCCGGCACCAGTCGCAGATCTGCCGCAGGCCGATCCCGCCCTTGAAGAAATGCTGCAGGATGTGGCAGAACACGAAGACCACGTCCTCGTCCGCCGCCGGCAGGAGCACGTCCGCCGCCCCGTTGCGCCACACCCGGAAGCGCCCCTGCGCAAACATCTCCCGCTGCACCGCATCGAGCCCCGCATCCATCCGCCGCCACAGCACCGCGCGCAGCGTCCCGTGCAGCTCCACCTTCCACGGCGGGATCAACATGCCCAGATGGAGCCGCCGGGCGTACTCCTCCTCCACCTTTTGCGCCTGGGGCAGCAGCAACTCCTTCGCCTTCCGGTATTCCTCGGGGGTGAGCAGCAGGTCCACGTCCCCGCAGGAGCGCCACAGCGGCCGCTCATAGCACTGAGCGACCCCCTGCCCCGTCTCCAGCAGCGCCCGGATGCCCGCCTCCTCCATTTGCCGGGACAGCCCGGCAATGAAAACGTTCATTTCCGCGTTGCACCGCTCCACGGACAGCACCGCCGCCATGAACGGCGCCACCGCCTCCCGCGGCGGCTGCCCGTCCGCCACATGCTCCAGCCCCGCCGCCACCAGCCCGACGACGGCCTGCTGCGAAGCCAGCCGGCACACCGCCGCCCAGTCGACCGGCGCCACCGCCCCCAGCCGCACCTCCTCCTCCCAGAGGCCGGAGCGGAGCAGGAGCAAAAACGGGGTTGTAGGGGACACCACGGTTATCATTGTCTCCAATAATCGTCCTTAAAATACTCAAACAAAAACAACGGGAAGCCATTCAGCACGGCAAGCCTCTCTCCGTCGCACAGATACTTGCCACATTGCGCTTCAAAGATCCGCGGTTGTGCCACTGCATCCTTATCCGCAGGCTGCTCAGCGACACCTGTGCACATATAATTCGCCTTCGCCGTATGCTGCTTCACCAGCCATATCCAGTTCTGCCTAACCCTGGAATACTCCCGC
>JAFZPW010000085.1 GCA_017552495.1 Clostridia bacterium
CCAGATAAGCCAGCGTGGTGGCCGCGCCGAAGCCCAGCACCGCCAGCGGCGGCTTTTGCAGGCGCAGCGCTCCGATACAGCAGGCGGCGATGTCGCCCCCAAGCTGCGAGGGCACGTCGGCCCGAATGTCCAGCCCGGTACGCACCCCCGGTCCGAGAAATACCGGTCTGACGCCGCAAACCTGTTCCACCGCCTGCGCGATCACAGCATTGAGCGGCTTGGACACCGACGAGAGCACCGCGCCCTCCGCCTGCGGCGGCACATCGTGCATATCAAACAGACGGGACAGCAAAACGGCATATTCGTCGGCGGTACGCCCCCGCGACGCCGATAGCGAGGCGCGAAAGCGCAGGGTCTCGCCGTCAAAGGCGCCCAGCGTAATGGTGCGCGCCCCAATATCTGCCGTGAACAGCATAATACATCCGCTCCGATCTGTCAATAAACTTTTGCTTTTTTCGGCTATTTTTCACAAAAAGTCGAGAAAAAACGTTTACTTTTGCCATTTCCAATCCCGAATCTCGGGCAGATCCTGCCCGTATTCGGCAATATATTGCTTATGCTCCACCAACTTATCCCGCATGAGCTGGAGCAAAAACGCGCCCCGGTTGCCAAGCTGCGGCAGATTTTTCACGACGTCCATCACCAGATGGAAGCGGTCGATGGCGTTCTGCACCCGCATATCAAAGGGGGTAGTGATGGTGCCCTCTTCCTGATAGCCGCGGACGTGGAGATTTTTGTTATGGCGGTGATAGGTCAGTTCATGCACCAGTTTGGGATAGCCGTGGAAGGCGAAAACAATGGGCTTATCCCGGGTAAACAGACTGTCGTAATCCACATCGCTGAGGCCGTGGGGGTGGGCGTAACCGGGCTCCAGCTTCATCAGATCCACCACGTTGACCACCCGCACCCGCACCTCGGGCAGATATTCCCGCAGGATGGTGACCGCGGCCAGGGTCTCCAGCGTGGGGGTGTCGCCGCAGCAGGCCATCACCACGTCGGGCTCCTGCCCCGCGTCGTTGGAAGCCCATTGCCAGATGCCGATGCCCTGGGTGCAGTGCTTGACGGCCTGCTCCATGGTAAGCCACTGAGGACGGGGATGCTTGGAGGTGACCATCACGTTGACATAGTTCTTGCTGCGAATGCAGTGATCAAAGACTGAAAGCAGACAGTTGGCGTCCGGGGGCAGATAGAGGCGCACCACGTCGGCCTTTTTGTTGGAAACATGATCCAGAAAACCCGGATCCTGATGGGTAAATCCGTTGTGATCCTGCTGCCAAACGTTGGACGACAGCACATAGTTCAGCGAGGCAATCTCCTCCCGCCAGGTCATGTCCTTGGTGACCTTGAGCCACTTGGCGTGCTGAGAGGCCATGGAGTCTACGATGCGGATAAACGCCTCATAGCTGTTGAAAAAGCCATGCCGCCCGGTGAGCAGATAGCCCTCCAGCCAGCCCTCGCACATATGCTCAGACAGCATGCCGTCCATCACGCGGCCCTCGGCCGCCAGATGCTCGTCGCCCTCGATTCTATCGGCGTTCCAATCCCGGTCGGTCTCTTCAAAGACCCGGTTGAGCCGGTTGGACATGGTCTCGTCCGGACCGAAGACACGGAAGTTCTTGGCCTCGCGGTTGAGTTTGAAAACATCCCGCACATAGCCGCCCAGTTCCATCATATCCTGAGCCTCCACCGCGCCGGGAGCGGGAACGTCCACCGCATAGTCCCGGAAATCGGGCAGACGCAGATCCCGCAGCAGTTTGCCGCCGTTTGCATGGGGATTGGCGCCCATGCGCCGGTCGCCCTTGGGCGAAAGCGCCCGAAGCATCGCCACCGGCGCGCCGTTCTCGTCAAAGAGTTCCTCGGGACGATAGCTCCTGAGCCAGTCCTCCACCAGCTTCAAATGTTCGGGCTTGCTCATGTCAACCGGCACCTGATGGGCGCGGAAAGTGCCCTCGATCCGTTTGCCGTCGGCCTCTTTCACGCCCGTCCACCCCTTGGGAGAGCGGAAAACAATCATAGGCCAGCGGGGTCGCTCCGCCACGCCCGCTTCCCTCGCCCGCTTCTGAGCAGCGCGGATGTCGCGGACGCATTTATCCAGCGTATCGGCCATCAGACGATGCATCTCCATGGGGTCGCCGCCCTCGACGAAGTAGGGCTTCCAGCCGCAGCCCTCAAAGAATTTCCGCACCTCGTCCCTGGAAATGCGGGCAAAAACGGTGGGGTTGGCGATCTTATAGCCGTTGAGATGCAGGATGGGCAACACAGCGCCGTCGTTTTTGGCGTTCAAAAACTTGTTGCTGTGCCACGCGGTGGCCAGCGGGCCGGTTTCGCTCTCGCCGTCGCCCACCACGCAGGCGGCGATCAGGTCGGGATTGTCGAACACCGCCCCAAAGGCGTGGGCAAGGCTGTAACCCAGTTCGCCGCCCTCGTTGATGGAGCCGGGAACCTCGGGAGCCACATGGCTGGAAATGCCGCCGGGGAAGGAAAACTGCTTGAACAGTTTCCGCATCCCCTCAGCGTCCTGGCTGACGTTGGGATAGACCTCGCTGTATGAACCGTCCAGCCAGTCCTGGGCCACCATGGCGTTACCGCCGTGGCCCGGGCCGGAGAGATAGATCATGTTGAGATCATACTGATTGATGATGCGGTTGAGATGGGTATAGATGAAATTCTGGCCCGGGACGGTGCCCCAGTGGCCCACGATCTTTTTCTTGATGTGCTCGGGCTTCAAAGGTTCCCGCAGCAGCGGATTGTCCAGCAGATAAAGCTGTCCCGCGGAAAGATAATTGGCGGCGCGCCACCAGGCGTCCAGCTTGTTGAGCATCGCGTCAGAAATCATGGTTTTTCCTCCTTGTACCGTGATAAGGATCTCATATAGACTAATTGTACTGCAATTATTCCCCGATGTCCACGAATTTTTTCGAGTGAAAAGACACCGCAAAAAACAGACGGCTCGGTCGCCGTCTGTTTCCAATATCAGATTTCCCGGCGCCACCGCCGCAAAAAGCGCAGCGACAGCAGCAACACCAGCGTTTCGGACGCCAGCGGCGCAAACCACGCGGTACCGCCGCCCAGCGTTTCCGCCAGCAGAAAGAGCGCCGCCGCCTGCACGATCAGACCCCGTCCCACCGAAACGGCGATGGCCTCTTTCGGCCGCTCCAACGCCGTCAAAAAAGCGGCGATGAAGAGATTGAAGCCAACCAGCAGATAGGAAAAGGCATACCGCCGGAAGGCGAAAATCGAATACTCCCGCAGGGCAGCCGGGCTCTGGGGCAGATAAGCCTCCACCACCTGCGGCGCAAAAAGCCACAGCCCCGCAAAACTCGCGGCCGCCAGCGCCGCCACAGTGATAAGGCCGTAACGCAGCAGTTTTTTGCAGGCCCAGGGCTCGCCCTTGCCCCGGTGATAACTCACAAGCGGCTGACTCCCCTGTCCCACGCCCATCATCAGGTTGACCACGATGGTGTTGACATAGGCAATAATGGTGTAACTCACCACACCGTCGGGCCCGATGTGCCGCAAAAGCGTGCGGTTAAAGAGGAAGATCATCACGCCGGTGCACAACTCAGTGAGCCCGTCGGAAATGCCCAGCGGCAAAAGCCGCCGGTAGATTTTCCGGTCAAAGCGGAACCGGACAAACCGGAAGGTTCCCTTTTTTCGCAGAAAATGAAGAAAAAATACCAGCGCCGTCAAAAGCTGGCTGGAGCCGCTGGAGATCGCCGCACCCACGATGCCCCATTTCCACACAAAGATGGTGAGATAATCCATCCCCGCGTGGAACAGACAGCCGCAAATCACCGTGACGGTGGCAAAGCGGGGGAAGCCGTCGGTGCGTACCAAAATCTCCAAATTATACGAGATCATATAACAGGCGGCAAACGGCGCCAGCCCCCGCAGATAGGCGCGGAGAAAAGCGGCTGTCTCCGCCGTCGCCCCCAGCAACCGCGCCAGGGGCTCTGTGAACAGCAGCATGGCGGCGGTGATGCACAGGCCCAGCACCAGAAGCACGGCGATATCTTGGGAAAACAGCCGGTTGGCCTCTGTCCGCTTCCCCTGTCCCAGCCAGACGGCGAGGATGATAGAGGTGCCCACAGCAAACAAAACCGCCAGGGAAAACAGACCGTTGATGATGGGAACGGCCAGATTGACGGCGCTCATGGCATATTCGCTGACGCCCCGGGCCACGAACAGCCCGTCTACCATGGCATACAGGGAAAAAATCGTCAGCGAAAGCGCGGTGGCGGTGACGAATCGCGCAAAATCCGAGCGCAGGTTCTTTCCTTCCAGCTTCAAGCGAACAAAACCTTTCCATCCAGAATTGTGCAAGGGGATGGTTTTATTATAGCAACCGCGCCCCGAGGGCGTCAACCCGCGTTTTCCTCTAAATACCACTCCATTTTTCCAAAAACAGGGGATTTGTGCGGAAAAAGCCGTCTTCCTTGTCCGTTCTTTTTCGTCCTCTGTTTTGCTCAGCCCTCCAGCAGTTCCAGTTCATCCCAGGCTTCACGCTCGGTATCAGCGGAAAAGAGGAACCGACCCGAGGGGGCATAGACGTTATAATGACCGTAAACATATTTGATCTGATACATGAGGCTCTCCCCTTTCTTGGTTTACAGCCTCAGTTTACGGCATTTTCTGTCCGATAAAACGGATATTTTATTCGTGCCGCCGCGCACAGCAAAGCAAGCGTCAGGTTCTGCTTCTCTTCCCCGCAGACTTGTGATTTTGTATATATAATAATGTGTTCGTGATATTCAAAAATAATTTATATATTTTTTCAAAAAATACCTTGACAGGCGATGTAATTTGGTATAAGATATATCCAGAAACAAAAAGGAGGGCAGCCAAGTGTCTATTACATCTGATATCATCCGCGGTCACACCGAGACCATGATCCTGGCTCAGCTTCTGGAGCACGACAGCTACGGCTACGAGATCAACAAGTCCATCCGCGACCGCACCGGCGGCGCCTACGAGGCAAAGGAGGGCACGCTCTATACCGCCTTCCGCCGTCTGGAGCAGGCGGGTTACATCCGCTCTTACTGGGGCGATGAATCCAGCGGCGCCCGCCGCCGTTATTACACCATCACCGAAGAGGGACGCGCCTTTTTCCGCGAGAGCCGGGACGAATGGCAGCGTGTCAAAGACATCATCGACCGTCTGATCGGGACGGAACAAGCTTGAAGGAGGAAAACACCATGTACGAACAGTTTCGTGATTTGATCGCGCAGCGCCTTTCCGGCGCGCAGAATTGCCCCGCCAAAGACGACGTGATCGAGGAGATCACCTCGGATCTGATGGAAAAATACAATGACCTCATCGCCGTCGGCGTAGAGAGCGATGAAGCCGCCCGCCGCGTGCAGGAGGGCATCGGCGACCTGGATGAGGTCACCGCCTACATCAACGAGGTAGACCGCCGCAGCGAAGAAAACCAGCGTTCGGGCAACACCAACCCCTTTGCCGGCATTGACGATCTGATGCGGACGCTGGCAAAAGATCTGTCCCCCTCGCTGAACAGTTTTATCAGCGACCTGAAAAGCGCCGCCGGTCACGCCGCCACCGCCGCCAAGGATGCCGCCCGTGACGCCAGAGGTCCCCTGCACGACATGGCCCAAAGCGTCAAGGGAACTGTGAAAACCGCCATTAAAAACATTACCGTCAGCCGCGACCGGGGCGACTTCCGCTATGACTACACGGTCTCCGCCGAGGGGCTCACCGGTTTGGACATCCGCACCGCCTCCGGCGACGTGACCTTCGGCCTGTCGCAGGACGACAACATCTATATCGTGGAACTGGCCAACGGCGAGCTCACCGAGGAACAGATGGCCCAGATCCAGGTGACCGACGGCGTCCTGCAGATCCGCCAGGGCAACAAGTCCAGCGTGGGCACCCTGCTCTTCAGTTACGGGATGCTCTCCTCCGATTTCGA
>JAFZPW010000086.1 GCA_017552495.1 Clostridia bacterium
GATTCCATCGAAGAATATCTGGGCGTAGGCGGCTATACCGCCGTGGAAAAGGCGCTGTTTGATATGGAGCCCGCCGACATCGTGAAGGAGATCGTGGATTCCAACCTGCGCGGCCGCGGCGGCGGCGGATTTTCCGCCGGCACCAAGTGGAGTCAGGTGGCCCGCCAGAAGGCGACGCCAAAGTACATCGTGTGCAACGGCGACGAGGGCGACCCCGGCGCGTTTATGGATCGCTCGGTGATGGAGGACGATCCGCACCGGATGCTGGAGGGTATGATGATCGCCGGCATCGCCTGCGGCGCCAACGACGGCTATATTTACGTCCGCGCCGAATATCCCATGGCGGTCAAGAAACTGCGCCGCGCCATCGAGCAGGCCGAAAAGCTGGGCCTTTTGGGCGATGATATCCTGGGCAGCGGCTTCAGCTTCCATATGCACATCAACCGCGGCGCGGGCGCTTTCGTCTGCGGCGAGGGCAGCGCGCTGACCGCCTCCATCGAGGGCAAGCGGGGAATGCCCCGCGTCAAGCCGCCCCGCACCGTGGAGCACGGCCTGTTTGACAAGCCCACCGTTCTGAACAACGTGGAGACCTTTGCCAACGTGTCCAGCATTATCCTCAACGGCGCGGACTGGTACAGGGGCATCGGCCCCGAGAAGAGCCCGGGCACCAAGGCTTTTGCGCTGACGGGCAACGTGGTGAACACCGGCCTCATCGAGGTTCCCATGGGAACCACGCTGCGGGAGGTCATCTTTGATATCGGCGGCGGTATCCGCGGCGGCAAGAAGTTCAAGGCCGTGCAGCTCGGCGGCCCCTCCGGCGGCTGCCTTACCGAAGAGCATCTGGATCTGCCCCTGGACTTTGACTCGCTGAAAAAGGCGGGCGCCATCATCGGCTCCGGCGGATTGGTGGTTATGGACGAGGACACCTGCATGGTGGAGGTCGCCCGCTTCTTTATGCATTTTACCCAGAACGAATCCTGCGGAAAGTGCGTCCCCTGCCGCGAGGGCACCAAGCGGATGCTGGAGATTCTGGAGCGTATTGTGGCCGGCGAGGGCCGCGAGGGCGACATCGAGCTGCTGGAAGAGCTGGCCGACACCATCACCAACACCGCGCTGTGCGGCCTGGGCAAGACGGCCGCCGGCCCCGTCATCAGCACGCTGAAATATTTCCGTGACGAATATGAGGCCCACATTTTTGAAAAGCGCTGCCCTGCCGGAGCCTGCCAGAAGCTCAAGCGTTACAGCATCGACCCTGAAAAGTGCAAGGGCTGCTCCAAGTGCGCGCGCAACTGCCCGGTGGAGGCCATCACGGGCAAGCTGAAGAGTCCCTATACCATCGACGCGAGCAAGTGCATCCGCTGCGGCGCTTGCGTGGAAAACTGCGCCTTCGGCGCGGTAAAGGAGGCGTAAGAATATGCTGAAAGAATATATGCTGATCGACAAGATCCCCGTCCTCATCGAGGGAGAGAAAAACATTCTCGCCCTGATCCAAAAGGCCGGCATCGATATGCCCACCTTCTGCTATTATTCCGAGCTTTCGGTTTACGGCGCCTGCCGTATGTGCATGGTGGAGGATGAAAGGGGCAATATGCACGCCGCCTGCTCCACTCCGCCCAAAGCGGGCATGAGCGTGGTCACCAACTCCGCCCGTCTGCGCAAATACCGCAAGAACATTCTGGAGCTGCTGCTGGCCAACCACTGCCGTGACTGCACCACCTGCGAAAAGAGCGAAAACTGCCGTCTGAAGGAACTGGCCCGCCGCTTCTATATTGAGGACGTGCGCTTCCCCAACGGCAAGACCGAGCCGGAACGGGACGATTCCTCCGTCTGTATTTCCATCGACCATTCCAAGTGCATCCTTTGCGGCGACTGTGTGCGGATGTGCAACGAGGTGCAGAATGTGGGCGCCATCGGGTTTGTGGGTCGCGGCTCCAAGATGGAGGTGGGAACGTCCTTTAACGTTCCCATCGCAAACACCCAGTGCGTGGGCTGCGGACAGTGCTCCGCCGTGTGCCCCACCGGCGCCATTGTGGTTCAGAAGAATGTGGGCCGCACCTGGGAGGCGATTTACGATCCCAACACCGTGGTGGTGGCGCAGATCGCTCCCGCCGTTCGCGCCGGCGTGGCCAAGGAACTGGGCGAGGAGAACGGCGTCATCGCAGCCGGCAAGATCTTTGCCGCTATGCGCCGCATGGGCTTCAACTACGTTTACGATACCACCACCGGCGCCGACCTGACGGTTACCGAGGAGGCCGAGGAGTTTGTGGAGCGCCTGCACGAGGGCGGCCCCTTCCCCATGTTCACCTCCTGCTGCCCCGCCTGGATCCGCTATGCGGAGAACCGGCACCCCGAGCTGCTGCCCAATATCTCCACCTGCCGCAGCCCCATGCAGATGTTCGGCTCGGTCATCAAGGAGTATTTCGGGCACAATGAGAAGACCGCCGGAAAGCGCATCTTCAGCGTGGCTGTTATGCCCTGCACCGCCAAGAAATACGAGGCGATCCGGCCCGAATTCCGCCGTCCCGACGGCACCGACACCATCGACGCCATCATCACCACCCAGGAGTTGGTTCAGATGATCCACGAGGCGGGCATCGACTTCAAGGGCATTGCGCCCGAGAGCTCTTCCATGCCCTTCGGCGGCACCTCCGGCGCAGGCGTCATCTTCGGCGTCACCGGTGGCGTTACCGAGGCGGTCCTGCGCAACGTGGAGCCCGATAAGACGTACAGCGCGCTGCAGCAGATCGCCATGTCCGGCGTCCGCGGACTGGAGGGCGTCAAGGAGACCACCTATCCGGTGGGCGACACGGAACTGAAGATCGCCATGGTCAGCGGCCTGGGCAACGCTGAGAAACTGATCCAGAAGATTCAGGCCGGCGAGGCGTTCTATCATCTGATCGAAGTGATGGCCTGCCCCAGAGGCTGCATCGCCGGCGCGGGCCAGCCCTTCGCGCACAGCGCGGAAAAGGAGCAGCGCGCCAAGAATCTGTATACCACCGATAACATGACCCAGATCAAGCGGTCGGAGGCCAACCCTGCCATCGACGAGATCTACGCCAAATATATCGGCCGCAAGGCGCACAGCCTGCTGCATGTGCATTACAAGCCCAAGAAGAACTGATTCAAAGAGAAAGCCCCGCCGTAAGGCGGGGCTTTTCGGCAGCCTCTAAAAATGCCGGCCGCGTTCAGCGGCCGGCATTTTGGCATGACAGAGAAGAAAGACGGCAGGAAATCATTTGATTTTCACGATCTTGCCCGCTTCGTTGCGCTGATATTTGGCGGCGAAATCGGGGTTTTCGGACTGGAGCTGATCGAAAGCCTCGGGATGTTTCTGGCAATAGTTGTAGGCAAAGCGGGCCTTGGTGTGGATGTTCACATCCGATTCTTTTTCGGCCATGGCGGGCACGATCTTTCTGTAAACGTAAAAATACAGGAACGCGGCCAGCGCCAAAACCAGCAGGCCGATAATCCCCCGGATAAGACCGGTCGTTTTTTCCACGTTTCCGAAGAAGAAGAACAAGGCCAGACAGATGCCGCCGATCAAGCCACAGTAGCTGAAGAGCACGGACAGTACAGAGAACAGGGATGCTTTGGGCGCGTAAGGATAGGTTTTGTAAGAAATCAAAATCACGATGGGTTGCCTTCTTTCTGTAATATTTTTCAGCGGCCGCAGGCCGCAGTCGCTCAGAGCTTATAGGAGAGCACCATCAGGCTCTCGGAAAAGTGGATGTTCTCTACGGGGATCTGAGGCATATCCAGATGCAGATCGTTGTTGGTAAAGTTCCAGATGCCCCGGATGCCGCAGGCGATCAACCGATGGGCGGCGGCCTTGGCATGGAGCTTGGGCAGGGTGAGGATGGCGATGTCGGGATGCTGCTGCGCCATGATCTCTTCCAGGTCGCGGCAGGAGTACACCGGGACGCCGGCGATCTCCGTCCCGATCAAAGCGGGATTGGAGTCAAAGGCGGCCACCAGCCGCACGCCGTATTTGGTGAAGTTGAAATTGCTGATGAGCGCTTTGCCCAGATTGCCCGCGCCGATGATGATGGCGGCGCGATCCTGGTCGATGTGCATGATGGAAGCGATGGCGGCGCGGAGCTCGGAAACATTGTAGCCGTAGCCCTGCTGCCCAAAGCCGCCGAAGCAGTTGAAATCCTGCCGCACCTGGGAGGCGGTAAGACCCATCCGGTCGGCCAGCGTACCGGAAGAAATGCGGACAATGCCCGCGTCCTGCAGCTCGCAAAGATGGCGGTAATACCGGGGCATCCGATGAATGACGGCGGAAGAAATGCGCTTTTCCATAAGTGTCCTCCTGCATAGAGATTGTTAAAAAAAACGGCGACTTCTTTCAAAAAACTCTTATATCGTTTAGTTTATCGGATAATTTGCAAAAAATCAATGCATTTTCGCCGGAAATTTTCGATTTTTGCATATTTGTAAGAAACTGTCCGGCGGAACGTTTTCCGCCCGGCGGAAATGTTCCGTGTTTTCATACAGGTTTACTCAGCGGAAAACAAACCCTTTACGAACAGTTATCCACATAATCCACAGGTTTTTCCACAGAAAGACAAAAAAGAGGTAAGGAACCACGGGCTTTGCTGAAAGGAGAAGGAAAAAGCGGGCGGCAAAATGCCGCCCGCAGGTGGGAAATCGGCCCTATACACGCCGAATATTTCCAAAAGTCCGCTACGCTTCGTTATCAAAAAAGCAGAGCTGCTCCGACGCGGGCATGGTGGCAAAGCAATTTTGATCGGGCCGTCCCACGTGACCCGCCAAAAGCTCGTAATAGGCCTGACAGGCGATCATGCTGCCGTTGTCGCCGCACAGCTTCAGCGGCGGGAGATAGAGCTCCAGCCCCGCTTTTTCACATTCCCGCTGGAGAGCCGCCCGCAGGGTGCTGTTGGCGGCCACGCCGCCGGCGGCGGCCACCCGCTTTCGGCCGCGCAGTCTCGCGGCCTCGATCACACGGGGCGCGACGGTGTCGGCCACGGCGTGGGAAACGGCGGCAGCCAGATCGGCCGCCACGATCTCCTGCTTCTTTTGTCCGGCGTTGTGGATCAGGTTGACGGCGGCGGTTTTGAGCCCGCTGAAGGAAAAATCCAGCGAATCCCGGATGCCCGCCCGGGGCAGGGGGTAGCGGGCGGGGTCGCCCGTTTGCGACAGACGATCCAGCGAGGCGCCGCCAGGATAGGGGAGACCCATCATGCGGGCGATCTTGTCAAAGGCCTCGCCTGCGGCGTCGTCCCGGGTGGTGGCCAAAACCTCCATCCGGGTATAGTCGGACACGTCCAGGATCACGGTATGCCCGCCGGAGGCCACCAGCGCCGTCATGGGCGGTTCGAGAGAGGGGAAGGCCACATAGTTGGCCGCCACATGCCCGCGGATGTGGTGAACGGGGACAAAGGGGATGTCCAGCGCCAGCGCCGCAGCCTTGGCAAAATTGGCGCCCACCAGCAGCGCGCCGATGAGCCCCGGGGCGCAGGTGGCGGCTGCCGCGTCGAGCTGCGACAGGGCGACGCCCGCCTGACGGCAGGCCTGCTCGGCCACCAGGCTGACCTTTTCAATGTGCTTGCGGGAGGCGATTTCTGGCACCACGCCGCCGTAAAGGGCGTGCATGTCCGCTTGGGAATAGACGATATCGGCCAGGATCTCCCGCCCGTCTTTGGAAATGGCGCAGGCCGTTTCGTCGCAGGAACTTTCAATGGCAAGAATCAACTTCGACATGGTCGGTTATCCGCGCCATAATGAGCGCGTCCTCCTCCGGATCAGAATAATACCGCTTGCGGCGGCCGAGACAGGTAAAGCCGTAGGCTTCGTAAAGCTGGCGGGCGGGCAGGTTGCTTTCCCGCACCTCCAAAAAGATCTGCCGC
Source organism: Clostridia bacterium (assembly GCA_017552495.1). Lineage (GTDB taxonomy): Bacteria > Bacillota > Clostridia > Oscillospirales > Butyricicoccaceae > UBA4644. The sequence continues at coordinate 5,871 of JAFZPW010000086.1, forward strand.
GCATCCCCGGCCGCGGCGTCGGCCAGAAGCAGCTCCATCAGCCGGGAGGCGATGTGCCGCCGCCGGGCCTGAGGCCGGACGGCCACGTTGACGATTTCCCATTGATCGGGCAGTTTGCGCGTTCCCAGATAGCCCAGAAGCAGGCCGTTTTCCTCGCAGAGATAATAATCTGCCAGCGGATTGTCCACTTCGTCGGCAAGGCTCTGCTCGCTCCACGGGTCGGAAAAGCAGGCGCGTTCGATCTCGGCCATCTGGGGCAAATGGCGGCGCTCCAGTGGGCCAAAGGTCAGGGAAACTTCATTTTTTCGCGTCATACCAGGTTTCCCCCCAGCCCACGTCGGCCGCCAGATTGGTTTTAAGGGTGGCGGCGCCCTCCATCTCTTCCTTCAAAATGGCGCAGGCGCGCTCCAGTTCGTGCTTCGGCACCTCCAGGATCAGCTCGTCGTGTACCTGCAAAATCAGGCGGCTTTGCATCTTCTCCCGCCGCAGACGTGCGTCCACCCGCACCATGGCCAGTTTGATGATGTCGGCGGCCGTGCCCTGGATGGGGGCGTTCATGGCGGCCCGCTGACCAAAGGAGCGGAGCTGGAAATTGGAACTTTTCAGTTCGGGGAGCCAGCGCCGACGCCCGTAAAGCGTGGTGACAAAGCCGGCTTCCGCCGCCTTTTTCTTGGTCTCGTCCATAAAGGCCCTGACTCCACTGTAACGGGCAAGATAGGCGTCGATATAATCCTGCGCCTCTTTGTTGCTCACATGAATGTCGTCGGCCAGCGACCAGGCCGAAATGCCATAAACGATGCCGAAGTTTACCGCCTTTGCCGCCGAGCGCAGCCGGTGATCCACCTGTTCCAGCGGGACGCCAAAAACCTGCGAGGCCGTGACCGCGTGAAAGTCCTCGCCGGAGGCGAAGGCCTCCTGCATATGGGCGTCGTCGGCCATGTGGGCCAGAATTCGCAGTTCGATCTGGGAATAGTCGGCGTCCACGAAAACCCAGCCTTCCTGCGGGATGAAGCATTTGCGGATCTCGCTGCCGTCTTCCCGGCGGATGGGGATATTTTGCAGATTGGGGTCGGCGGAGCTGAGGCGGCCGGTGGCCGTCACCGTCTGATGGAAGGTGGAATGGATGCGCCCGTCGGCGCCGATCACCTTGCTCAGTCCCTCCACATAGGTGCTTTTCAGTTTGCTCACCTTGCGCCATTCCAAAATGGCGGGAATGATGGGGTGGACGTTTTTCAGCTTTTCCAGCGTTTCCGCGTCGGTGGAATAGCCCGTGCGGGTCTTTTTGCCCGCTTTCAGACCCAGCTCGTCAAACAAAACCGCGCCGAGCTGCTTTGGAGAAGCAATGTTGAAATCGTGCCCCGCAAGCTGATGGACGGCGGCTTCGAAGCCCCGCATTTTTTCGTCCAGCAGCGCGCCAAAATCCAAAAGGCGCTGCCGGTCGACGGCCATGCCCGCCGTCTGCATCCGCGCCAAAACAGGCAGGAGCGGAAGCTCGATGGTCTGATAAAGCTCCCACATGCCCTCGTCCCGGAGGCGGGCGCCCAGCGTTTCCTCCAGACAGGCCACGGCGGCGCCCCGGGCGGCCAGATAAGCGCATCGGACGGCCCGGTCTCTTGGCTCGTCCAGCAGCGAAAGCTGGGCCTCGCCGCCGTCTTCGTCCCCGGGAGAGGGGCGGAAATGGACGTATTTCAAACAGATATCGTCGATGTCGTAGCTGCCCGCCGCCGGCTCCAGCAGATAGGCCGCCAATTTGCTGTCGAAGACCCAGCCTTCGGCGGGGATGCCGTGCTTCAGAAGTTCGCAGAGCAACGGCTTGACCCCGTGACCCGCTTTGGGCAGCGACGGATCAAACAGGAGGCGAAGGGCCTCGGACCAGTCGCCGGAATAGCGGTCCCGCTCCAGCACGTAAGCTGCGGCGCGGGACGCCTCTTCCGCGTCCCGCTGAAACACCATACGGGAAAAATCCTCTTCAAAAAAAATATCCACCGTCCCGCCGCGCCGGAAGGCTTCCGCGGCACGGCGCACGTCGTCCGCGGTCAAAAGATCCTGCATGGTGCAGGAGCCCGTAAAAACCGGCGGCTCCCCGGCCTGCTCCGGCGCGGGGGAAAGCTTCCATTTTTCAATGAATTTCTGAAAGCCCAGCCGGCGAAACAGCCCGTAAAGCTCTGGCCGGAAGTTTTTGTTCCAGCGGGCGCTCTCCGGATCGAAGGACAGGGGCGCGTCGGTGACGATGGTCGCCAGCGAATACGAAAGGCGGGCGCTCTCCAGGCCTTCGGCCAGCTTTTTCTGCACGCCGGGCTTGATGCCCGCGTCATGCAGGGCGGCGCAGACCCCGTCCAGGCTACCGTATTTGCGCAGCAGTTCCATGGCGGTTTTTTCCCCGATGCCCGGAACGCCGGGAATGTTGTCGGAGGGATCGCCCATCAGCGCTTTGAGATCAATCATACGGATGGGAGGGAAGCCGTATTCCTCCTGAAACCGCGCCGGGGTATAGCGGATGGTTTCGGTCTGGCCCATGCGGGATTTCACATGGAGGACGCTTGTGCGGGGAGTAATCAATTGAAAACTGTCCTTGTCGCCGGTGACGATAACGCAATCGTCCCCCGCCGCTTCCCCGATGCGGCACATGGTGCCCAGGAGATCGTCGGCCTCGTATCCCTCCAGTTCCACGCGGCGGATGCCCATGGCGTCCAGAACTGCTTTCAGCAGGGGCATTTGAAGCGCCAGCTCCTCGGGCATGGGCTTGCGCTGGGCCTTGTAGCCCGCATACTGTTTGTGGCGGAAGGTGGGGGCCTTCAGGTCAAAGGCCACGCACAGCCCGTCGGGCGTTTCCTCCTCCAGCAGCCGTTGCAGGATCGCCAAAAAGCCGTAAACGGCATTGGTGGGCGTCCCGTCGGAGGCGTTGAGCATCCGGATGCCGTAAAAGGCCCGGTTGACGATGCTGTTGCCGTCCAAGACCATCAGTTTCATGAGGGAGCCTCCTTTGGGAGAATTCAAAAGTATTATATCCTTTTCCAACGGGTTTGCAAAGGGTTTTCCTAAAAAAATCGACGGGACGCAAAAAAGTCCTTGACAAATGCAAAATTTGCGTTATAATAATAGAGCATTTAGCGAGATTGTGTAATGGTAGCACGACAGACTCTGACTCTGTTTGTGAGGGTTCGAATCCGTCTCTCGCTGCCAGAGGCGTCGCCCCAGCAGGGGCGGCGCTTTTTTGCGTGCTTGACCGGCAGGCGCGGCATCCGCCGCGCCTGCTTCCTTATAAACCGTTATTTTGACAAGACTTCCACGCCGGTTTCAGTGATGAGCACCATGTGCTCCACCTGGGCCGAGCGTTTGCCGTCGGCGGTGGACACCTGCCAGCCGTCGCGCTTGTCCACCGTAAAGCGGGCCGTGCCCTCGCACAGCATGGGCTCGATGGTAAAGATCATCCCCGGAGGCAGAATCATCCCCTTGTGCAGCGCGCCGATGTGGCAGACAAAGGGATCCTCATGCATGGCCAGCCCGCAGCCGTGACCGCCGATCTCTCGCACAACGGAAAACCCGTTTTCCCAGGCGTGGCGGCTGATGTAATAGCCGATATCCCCCAGATGACACCAGGGCTCCAGATGGGAGATGGCCAGCTCCACCGCTTCCTTGGTCACTCGGATCAGCTTTTCCGCCGAGGGCTGGAGCGTGCCGATGGCAAACATCCGCGAGGCGTCGCCGTAATAGCCGCCGACGATGGTGGTACAGTCCACATTTACGATGTCTCCCTCCCGCAGCACCACCTTGTCGCTGGGAATGCCGTGGCAGATCTGCTCGTTCACCGAGGTGCAGACGCTTTTTGGAAAACCCTCGTAGTGCAGCGGCGCGGGGATGCCGCCCAGCGCGCGGGTGAAAGAATCCACAATGTCGTTGATGTCCTGCGTGGTCATCCCCGCGCGGATGTGTTCGGCAACCTTGTCCAGCACCATGGAATTAATCCGGCCGGCCTCGCGGATGCCATCGATCTGTTGTTTGTTTTTAAGAAGCGCGGGGCGGGGCACAATGGCGCCCTTGGCCTTCATGGCCCAAAGCCGTTGGGTCACGGCTTGATGGCATTCGCCGTAGGGCAGGCCGCTGCCGCAAAAACAGGGCTCGTCGCTTCGCATCACAATCGCCTCCCGATGGGTTACGCACAGCAGTATAACACGATTTTGCGAGAATGGCCAGAAAAAGAAAAGAAATCTGAATTTTTTGCACCAGGGGATGGTTTTCCGGCAAAGATTCTGTATAATATTTTTGATAAGGAACAGGAGGGAGCGCCATGCAGTTTCGGCAGACCTGTACCCAGCGGCAAAAGCGCAAGCGCAGAAAAGCGATTTTTCGCCAGAGCATTCTGGCGTTGGCGGCGCTGCTTTTGGTGACGCTGGCGATTCTGGCGATCTTGGCGGTCGTCCGGGGCGGGAAACAAAGGCCCGCGCCCGCACCGCAGACGCAGCCGGAAGAAACGATTTCCACTCCCGCGCCCGGGGACGAGCCGCCGCAGGCGCCTGCGGAAATTTGCTGCGGCCCCGCGGCCGACGCCGCGCCGCGGATGGAGATGGGCGAGGAAATCCAGAGCGAGTGCGCCATCCTTATCGACGCCGACGCCAACGTGGCGCTGGCGGTGAAGCAGGCCGACAGCGCCCTGTATCCCGCCTCGATGACCAAGGTGATGACCGTTTTGACGGCGGCGGAGACACTTTCCGACCTGACCGTTTCCTTTGTTATGCCGGGCAGTATCATTGATCCGCTTTATCGGCAGGGCGCAACCATTACCGGCTTGCGGGCCGGGGAGAGCGTCACGGCGCTGGATCTGCTTTATGGTACCGCGCTGCGCTCGGCGGCCGACGCGGCCGAGGGGCTGGCGGTGCTGTGCGATGGGGACGCCGCCGCTTTTGCGGAGCGGATGAACCGGCGAGGACAGGAAATGGGGCTTTCCCAAACGACGCACTATGCCAATGCCTCGGGCGTTTTCGCCGCGGATCATGTGACCACGGCAAGGGATATGGCGGCGGTGATGCGGGCCGCCATGGAAAACGAAACCTGCGCCCGGGTGCTCTCAACCGTAGAATATGTCACCGCGCCCACGCCCTCGGAACCGGAGGGGCTGACCTTTTATAATAAGTATCTGGACTGGTTCATGGAGAAGCAGCCGGAGGGCAACACCGTGACGGCCTGCAAGAGCGGCTATGTCTGGCAGGCGAAAAACTGCATCGTCACCTATGCCGTGGGCGAAAGCGGACGGCATTATATCTGCGTCACGGCCGGCGCATCTACGGCAGCCGCCATGATGAAGGATCAGCGATGGATCCTGAGCACCTACGGCGGCTGAGAAAGGAACGGTTATGTACGACGAGCTTACGGAAGTGGATATCCGCAAAATGCGGGAAGAAATTGAATACCGGGTCACGGTTTTGCGTCCCAAGCTGATCGAGGACGTGAAAACCGCCCGGGAATGGGGCGATCTCAGCGAGAATTTTGAATATAAGGCCGCCAAGCGGGAGAAAAACCGCAACGACAGCCGCGTTCGCTATCTGGAGCGGATGATTAAAACGGCGAAGATCATCGCGGTGGAGCAGACCGAGGGGATCGGCCTGTTTGACTGGGTGGAGATCTTGATGGAGAACCTGAACCGCGTAATGACGGTGCGGGTGTCAACCGCGCTGCGGCAAGACGCCGTCCACGGCATCGTCAGCAAGGATTCGCCCATGGGCAAAGCGCTGCTGGGCCGCCGGGAGGGCGAACGGGTGGAGGTGGAGGTCGGCCCGGACACACATTATTATATAACAATACGCAAGGTCACGAAGGCTGCCGGCGACGACGATACGCTGGAGATCCGGGGCTATTGAAAAGGATCGGAGGAAGCGGCAAAACCGCTTCCTCTTTTGCAGAAGCAAAATTCCGGAAAGCGTCGGCCTGCGCGGAAGAAACAGGCGCGAATATGGCGGGACAAAGCGCGGCGCTTTTGGCATATTTGGCGGCTGGAAGGAGGGGGAGGCACAAGATGTGGAGGCCCTCAAAAGGGCTGAAAACTTTCCTCAAAAAATATCGAATTTTTTTCAAAAAAGGTGTTGACAAACGGAGGGTGGCGTGGTATTCTAATAAGGCGCTCAGGGAACGGGGCAAGAAAACCCGGCGAAATGAGCGGCGAAAAGCACTTTGTAAATTAAACAACACCATGAAAATGGAACCCTGAAATTGATTTGAGTTTGAAAAGTATTTTTCGAACAGTAAAGAAATAAGCCGGTTTGAGCTTATCTAAAAAGATTTGAAGCCTAAGGGCTTTAGATACCATTTTTTAGAGAGTTTGATCCTGGCTCAGGACGAAC
>JAFZPW010000087.1 GCA_017552495.1 Clostridia bacterium
CACGCCGGTGGAATTCCTTTTGGTAAAGGAACTGGCCAACGGCGAGGAGGACGTTCCCGACGAGATTTTCCTCATCGAGTCCGATACTGTGGAGCTGGACGAGATTCTGGTGCCCGAGCTTTTGCTGGATCTGGAGATGACCGTCCTGTGCAGGGAGGACTGCAAGGGTCTTTGCCCCAAATGCGGGAAAAACCTCAATGACGGCGACTGCGGCTGCCGCCGCCGGGAGATTGATCCGAGGCTGGCTGTCTTGCAGCAGTTTCTGGAGAAAACCAAAACGCAAGAATAAGCGTGAAATACATTTTGTTTCCATAGATTAGGAGGTGTCGAAATGGCAGTACCGAGAGCGCGAATTTCCAAGCAGCGTCGTGACAAGCGCCGCAGTTCCCACTGGAAGCTGGCTCTGCCCGGCCTGGTGAAGTGCCCCAAGTGCGGCGAGCCCGTTCTGTCCCACAGAGCCTGCAAGGCTTGCGGCTATTACGCCGGCCGTAAGGTTTTGGAAGTTGCAGAGGAAAAATAAAGCAGCATAAGAAATGGAGAGGGCCGCGGTCTTCTCCATTTTTTGCTGAACGCCGTCTTGCGGCAGCGGCAGAACAAAGGGGGGATATCCGTGTCCGCCGTCATTACCAAGATCGACCCCCGCTCTCCGGCGGACAAAGCCGGTCTGCGGGTGGGCGAAACGCTTCTTTCCATCGGAGGTCACGCCATCCGCGACGTGATGGATTACAAATTTTATTCTTACGATCCGAAAATCACCCTGCTGGTGCGGGATGAGGCGGGAGCGGAGCGGAGTCTTTCCGTCCGGAAACGGGAGGGAGAGGATCTGGGGTTGGAATTCGAAACCTATCTGATGGACGCCCAGAAGGGCTGCGCCAACAAATGCGTATTCTGCTTTATCGACCAGCTCCCCCGGGGAATGCGCCGGAGCCTTTATTTTAAGGACGACGATGCCCGCCTTTCCTTCCTGCTGGGCAATTACATCACCATGACCAACCTCAGCGACGAGGACGCGGACCGCATCATCCGTATGCGCATCTCGCCGCTGAATATTTCGGTGCACACCACCGATCCCGCTTTGCGCGCCCGGATGCTGGGCAATCCGCGGGGCGGCGAGAGCCTGCGCCATCTTTACGCCTTTGCCAGAGCAGGCGTCACCGTTCATGCCCAGATCGTCTGCTGTCCCGGCTGGAACGACGGCCCGGCGCTGGAACGGACGCTGGCCGATCTTTCGGCGCTCTATCCCGCGGTGGAGAGTGTGGCGGTGGTGCCTGTGGGTCTGACCCGCTACCGGGAACATCTTCCCCATCTCGACCCGGTGGACGAGGAAAAGGCCCGCGCCATTCTGCGCGTCATCGACGCCCGCAGGGAAAAGAATCTGGCCGATCACGGCTGTGCCATCGTGTCAGCGGCCGATGAACTCTATCTCAAGGCGCATCTTCCCCTTCCCGACCCGGATTATTACGAGGGATATCTTCAGCTTGACAACGGCGTAGGTCTGATGACGCTCTTTGAAGAGGAACTGCGGGGCGCGCTGACTATGGAAGAGCCGGGCATTCCCGCGCCGTCGCCTTTTACCGTGGCCTGCGGCATGGCCGCCGCTCCTTTTATGGAGCGGATGTGCGGCCTGATCCAGGAAAAATGTCCGGAGCTTTCCTTCCGTGTGGTGGGGATCCGCAACGAATTTTTCGGGGAAACGGTGGATGTTTCCGGCCTTGTCACCGGCGGCGACCTGAAACAGCAGCTCCGTGGAAAGCTTTTGGGCGAACGGCTTCTGCTGCCAACCGTCATGCTGCGGGATAAGCAAAACGTCTTTCTGGACGATGTGACGCCGGACGATCTGCGGCGGGAACTTGGCGTGACCGTCGTCCCTGTGGAGATCGACGGCGGGACGTTTTTGGACACTGTTTTGGAATATATCTGACTGCATTTGCATCAAATTGTTTGATAAAAGGAGGGATCGCCATGGAAAAACCGGTGATCGCCATTGTGGGCAGGCCCAACGTGGGAAAGTCTCTGTTATTCAACCGCATCACCGAAAAGCGCACCGCCATCGTGGAGGACACGCCCGGCGTCACCCGGGACCGCATCTACGGCGAGGCCGAATGGCGCAGCAAGCCCTTTGTGGTGGTGGACACCGGCGGTATCGAGCCCCGGTCCGACGATCAGATCCTGAAATTCATGCGCCAGCAGGCGCTCATCGCCATCGACCATGCCAATGTGGTCGTGCTGGTCACCGATATCCGCACCGGCGTCACAGCCGCCGACGAAGAGGTAGCCGCCATGCTGAAAAGGGCGCAGAAGCCTATCGTTCTGGCTGTCAACAAAATGGACGCGCCGGGCAATCCGCCTGCGGAATTTTATGAATTCTACAATCTGGGTCTGGGCGACCCGGTGGGCATTTCGGCGCTCCACGGCAACGGCACCGGCGATTTGCTGGACGCCTGCTTTGAATTGCTGCCCGACGAAGCGTGGGACGATGTTTCAGGCGACGAGGGCATCAAGGTGGCTGTGATCGGCAAGCCAAACGCCGGAAAGAGCAGCCTGGTGAACTATGTCACCGGGGAAGAACGGGTGATCGTCAGCAACATCCCCGGCACCACCCGGGACAGCATCGACAGCCACGTCCAGCGGGGCGAGGATGTGTTCACCTTTATCGACACGGCGGGCATCCGCCGGAAAAGCCGGGTGGACGAGGCCATCGAGCGGTTTTCCGTTCTGCGGGCGCAGATGGCCATTGAGCGGGCCGATGTGTGCGTGCTGATGATCGACGCCGAAACCGGCATCACCGATCAGGACACCAAGATCGCGGGCCTGGCGCACGAGGCGGGCAAGGCCGCCATTATCGCCGTGAACAAGTGGGATCTGATCGACAAGGAGACCGGAACCCAGAAGGAATATGAAAACAAAATCCGAACCGAGCTGGCCTATATGCCCTATGCGCCCATGATCTTTCTTTCGGCCAAAACCGGACAGCGGGTGGAAAACATCTTCGGCCTCATCAAAAAGGTCTACGAGGCGGCCAATACCCGCATCACCACCGGTCAGCTCAATGCCGTTCTGGCCGACGCCACTGCCCGGGTTCAGCCGCCCACCGACAAGGGTCGGCGGCTCAAGATTTTTTACATGACCCAGGCGTCGGTCTGCCCGCCCACCTTTGTCTGCTTCTGCAACGACGCGCGGCTGTTCCACTTTTCCTATCTGCGTTATCTGGAAAACCAGATCCGCCAGGTTTACGGCCTGGAGGGGACGCCGGTAAAAATGGTGGTGCGCCAGCGGGGCGAGGAGCTCTGACGGGGGCGCGCTATGGAGTCTGACGAAATCTGGGCGTGGCTGCTCACCGCGGCGGCGGGTTATCTGCTGGGGTCGGTGAGCGGCGCCATCATCGCTTCTTTTACGCGCCACGGTGAGGATATCCGGCAATACGGCAGCGGCAACGCCGGTCTGACCAACGCGCTCCGCACTTATGGCGTCCGCAACGCCGTCATGGTGGCGGGGATCGACCTGGGTAAAACGGTGCTGGCCGTGCTATTGGGCGTCTGGCTGCTGGGAAGGCCCTGGGGTCTGATCGTAGGCGGCGGCGGTGCCATCTTTGGCCATGTGGCGCCTGTTTACTACCGGTTTCGCGGCGGCAAGGGCATCCTTTGCGGCGCGGCGATTGTGCTGATGCTGGACTGGAGACTCTTTCTGCTGGCAGCGGCGGTCTTTGCTGCTTCCGTGGCTGTGAGCAAAACGGTGTCGGTGGGCTCGGTTCTGACCTGCGCTGTTTCTCCTTTGCTGTGCGTGCTGCTGCGGGAGAGCCACGCCGAAACCGTATTCGTCACGCTGGCGTCGGCGCTTTTGATCTGGATGCACCGGGAAAACCTCCGCCGCATCGACGCGGGCACGGAGAAGAAAACCGTAGTGGCAAAACGAAACCCCCGGCGAAAACAGTCTTGAAACAGAAAAACAAAAAAGCGTTCTGCTGAAGCGGAACGCTTTTTGTTTCATCATCAGATCGCGATCAGACCGCGCGGTTGACCTTGCCGGAACGCAGGCAGCGGGTGCACACGTTGATGTGCTTGGGCGTGCCGTCAACGATCGCCTTAACGCGGCGGACATTGGGCTTCCAAGTACGGTTGGTGCGTCTGTGGGAGTGGGAGACCTTGATGCCAAAGGTCACGCCCTTGCCGCAAACATCGCATTTTGCCATTTCTCTGCACCTCCTTCGGCTTAGTCCAAAACGCATTTCCGGTTTCCCGAAAAGCGGCAAAAAATATGATAGCACATAAAATCATCCTTGGCAAGACCGTTTTTTCCATTTTGACCGTTTTTTTGAAAAATTCAGGGTGATTTTCCCGGTTTTTCTTGCGTCCGGCGGACAAGGGGCGTATAATAAACCCAATACTCCCACACAGGATCGTATTTCGGAGGCGATGTTATGGCGACGACGTATTCCGTGGAGCTGCACCAGATCATCAGCGAGTTCCGGCTGGAGGTGGTGTATGGGCCCGAGGATTATCTGGATCAGATGATTACCCGCAGGGCAGTCTACCGGCCCGCCCTGCCGCTCACCGGCTTTTTTGAGTATTTTGACGACAACTGCGTTCAGGTCATCGGCCGCGCCGAGGATTTTTATCTGCAAAGCCTGAGCCACGAGCAGCGGCTGGCCAGCATCGACCGTCTGCTGTCCTGCCATATCCCGCTGCTGGTGCTGTCTAACGGCGTGGAGGCTTCGCCGGAATATGTGGAGTGCGCCAGACGGCACAAAATTCCGCTTGCCCGCACGCAGGAGAACACCTCCAACTTCATTTCGGCGCTTTCGGCCTCCCTCAACGTCCATCTGGGCGAGCGGTGCACCATTCACGGCGTGCTGGTGGAGGTCTACGGCGAGGGAATTCTGCTGAAGGGCGACAGCGGCATCGGCAAGAGCGAGGCCGCCGTGGAACTTTTAAAGCGCGGACATCGCTTGGTGGCCGACGACGCGGTGGATATCAAGCGGGTGTCCAACAAGACGCTGGTGGGATCTTCGCCCGAACTCATCCGCTATTTCATGGAGCTGCGGGGCATCGGCGTCATCGACGTGCGCCGGATCTTCGGCATGGGCGCTGTCAAGCCCACGGAAAAAATCGATCTGATTATCAATCTTCGCCGCTGGGAAGAGGGCAGGCATTACGACCGCATGGGCGAGGAGCAGCAATACGAAGAGATTTTGGGCCTGGCGGTTCCCGCGCTGGAGGTACCCATCCGGCCCGGGCGCAATCTGGCCGTAATTATTGAGGTGGCGGCCATGAACAACCGCAACAAAAAGATGGGCTACAACGCCGCGCAAGAGCTTTCCGACAAGATCTATGCCAGCATGATCGCCAAGGCAAACGATCCGAAATGAGCGCTTGACAACCGGTTTTTTTTGGATTATACTATTGTCGAAATTTGAACAGCAGGGGCGCTGGCGTAGGCCGGCTGAGAAGTACCCTTTGACCTGATCCGGATAATGCCGGCGTAGGAAGCGAGAGACTGAGCTTTGCCGCGCGGCATTTTGCCGCGCGGTTTTCTTTTCCCGTCAGGGGCTGTTCGCAAAAACAGGAGGAAAAACCATGAAACAACACGAAAAACTGCTCACCGTCATCGAGGGCGCGCTTTGCATCGCGCTGGCTTATGCTCTCAGCTTTTTCAAATTCAAGATCTGGCCCGAGGGCGGCTCCATCGACATTGTGATGGTGCCTCTGCTGCTCTATGCCTGGCGCCGGGGCGCAGGCTGGGGCGTGATCGCCGGACTGATCTTCGGCACGATCAAGTGTTTCTTTGCCGGCGGCTTTGGCTATGGCTGGCAGTCGATCCTGCTGGACTATGTGGTGGCTTACGGCGCCGTGGGTCTGGGCGGTCTGGTGCGCAACGTAAAACACGGTCTGCCGCTGGGCGCCGTTTTGGGCAGCGTTTGCCGCTTTGCCGTTCATTTTATCAGCGGCGTGACCATTTACAAAATTTTGGAGCCCACCGAGTTTGCGGGGAAGACCTTCTCCAGTCCGGCGTTGTATTCTACGGTTTATAACGGAAGCTATATGCTGGTCAATCTGATCCTGGCCGTAATCCTGTGCGCACTGCTGGAAAAACCCATGCAGAAGCTGCTAAAGAAATAACTGTTTTTTGAGATCGTTTTCGGCCCGGCAAGCGCCGGGCCGCCGTTTTTTTCGGAAGCTTTCGCCGCAGCGGGCATAAAACCGGAGGCTTTTCGGTAAACTGTCAGCAGAGCAAACGCGAAAGGAGAGGACGCGGAGATGCTGGAACGGCTTTCGGATCTGAGCTGCCGGCAGGTAGTGGATCTGGACAGCGGCGCCCGTATCGGCGCCGTGCGCGACGCGGTGATCGATCTGCAAACCGGCCGGGTGACGGCGCTCATTGTGCCCGGACGGCTGCGCAGCCTGGGACTTTTGGGCAGGGAAGAGGAGATCTGCGTCCCATGGGAGGCGGTGCGCCGGGTGGGAGAGGATCTGATTTTTGTCCGTCTGCGGCGGAAAACGGACGGGGAAGGAACGGCTTCGGAAGAAAATCTGCCTTGAAAAGGGAGAAAATTCCGATTTTTTTACAAAAAACCCTTGCATTGCGGCGCCCGTTGTGATACGATTATTTAGCTGTCGAAGAATGCTACTTCGCCGGACGACACACATTGCGTAAGGCCGAGGAAAGTGCCCGCGAGGGTCCCGGAGCCGATGAGCGTGGTGGAGGAAATAACTTAAAGGAGGACACAACAATGTCTGTCATTAGCATGAAGCAACTGCTGGAGGCTGGCGTTCATTTCGGACACCAGACCCGCCGCTGGAACCCCACGATGGCCGAGTACATCTTTATGGAGAGAAACGGCATCTACATCATCGATCTGCAAAAGACGGTGAAAAAGCTGGAAGAAGCCTACTTCTTCGTTCGTGACCTGGCTGCCGAGGGCGGCACCGTCCTGTTCGTCGGCACTAAGAAGCAGGCGCAGGACGCCGTGAAGGAAGAGGCCGAAAAGGTCGGCATGTACTATGTCAACGCCCGTTGGCTGGGCGGTATGCTCACCAACTTCAAGACCATGCGTCAGCGCGTCGAGCGCCTGAATCAGCTCAACCGCATGAGCGAGGACGGCACCTTCGACCTGCTCCCCAAGAAGGAAGTCATCAAGCTCCGCCTCGAGATCGAGAAGCTGGAGAAATATCTGGGCGGCGTCAAGGAAATGCGCAAGCTGCCCGGCGCTCTGTTCGTGGTGGATCTCCGCAAGGAGAAGAACGCCATCGCCGAGGCCCGCAAGCTGGGCATCCCCATCGTCGCCATCGTCGATACCAACTGCGATCCCGATGAGGCTGATTACGTCATCCCCGGCAACGACGACGCCATCCGCGCCATCAAGTTGATCGCCGCCACCATGGGCGCCGCCATCACCGAAGGCCGTCAGGGCGAGCAGCTTAACGTTTCCGATGAGACCGCTCCCGCTGCCGAGGAGCAGGCTCCCGTGGACACTACCCCCCGCGCTCCCAGAAAGCGCGCCTCCAAGACTGCGGAGGAAATTGCCGGCGAATAAGCCGCAACGCAACCCTGAAACCCCAAACAGGACGGGGCGGTGCCTCGCACCGTCCCTTTTCGTTTGAAAACAATTCTGATTCTTTAGGAGGATAAATCTTATGGCATTTACTGCTTCTGACGTGATGAAACTGCGTGAAATGACCGGCTGCGGTATGATGGACTGCAAAAAGGCCCTCACCGAGACCGACGGCGATGTGGACAAGGCCATTGAGCTGCTGCGGGAAAAGGGCCTGGCTTCTCAGGCCAAGAAGGCCGGCCGCGTGGCCGCCGAGGGCATGGCGTACGCCGCCGTTTACGACGGTGTGGGCGTTGTGGTGGAGGTCAACTGCGAGACCGACTTCGTGGCCAACGGCGAGTTGTTCCAGAACTTCGTCAAGGGTGTGGCTCAGGTCATCGCCAGAGAGAACCCCGCCGATCTGGAGGCGCTGGCCGCCTGCACCTGGATCGACGGTAAGGGCACCGTCGCTTCCGCCAAGGACGAGATCTTCCTCTCTTTGCGGGAGAATATGCAGATCCGCCGCTTCGCCCGTATGGACACCGGCGTTTCCGTTCCCTACGTCCACATGAAGGGCAAGATCGGCGTTCTGGTCAACCTTGACGTGGAGGGCGGCGTTGATGCCACCGAGATCGGCAAGGATGTGGCCATGCAGATCGCCGCGCTCAATCCCCGCTTCTGGGACAAGAGCATGGTCACCGAAGAAGTTCTGGCCGAGGAAAAGAAGATCGTTCTGGCCCAGATGGACAACGATCCCAAGATGGCAAACAAGCCCCAGCAGGTCAAGGAGAATATCGCTGCCGGCAAGATGAATAAGTTCTATGCCGAAAACTGCCTGCTCCAGCAGGATTTCGTCCGCGGCGATATCTTCACCGGCACGGTGGAGGCTTACATTGCCGACGCCGCCAGAAAACTGGGCGGCAAGGTCACCTTCAAGAATGCCGTTCGCTTCGAGCGGGGCGAGGGCATCGAGAAGAAGCAGGAGAACTTTGCGGAAGAGATCGCCAAAATGGCCGGCGGTCAGGTCTGATCGAGAATTTGTGTAACGACGCGCCCGCTGCGGCCTAAGCCGCAGCGGGCGTTTTTGCGCGTGGTTCTATGCCGGACGATTGACAGGCTGCGGGCCGTGGGGTATGATAAAAGCGTCGAAAAGAAAGGGGGATGCCTGTGAATGAACGGCTGAAGATTCTGCCGGAGCGGCTGCTTCCGTGGTTTGCCGCCCATGCGCGGCCGCTCCCCTGGCGAAAAGACCGGGATCCCTACCGGGTATGGGTTTCGGAGATCATGCTGCAGCAGACCCGGGTGGAGGCGGTAAAGAACTATTACGATCGATTCCTTCTGGCGCTGCCCGATGTGCTTGCGCTGGCGAACGCGCCGGAAGAAAAACTGATGAAGCTGTGGGAGGGATTGGGCTATTACAGCCGCGCCCGCAATCTGCAAAAGGCGGCAAAGCAGGTGGCGCAGGCGGGAGGCGCGTTTCCCGACACCCGCGAGGGGCTTCTGGCGCTGCCCGGCGTGGGAGAATATACGGCGGGGGCCGTGGCCTCCATTTGTTTTGACCGCCCCTGCGCCGCTGTGGACGGCAACGTGCTGCGGGTGCTGTCCCGCTTTTTGGCCGATCCCACTCCCATCGACAGTCCCGCCTGTAAACGGCAGGCCCGTGAGGCGCTGGAAACGGTGTATCCCCGGGGACGGTGCGGTGACTTTACCCAAGCGCTCATGGAGTTGGGAGCCACGGTTTGTTTGCCCAACGGCGCGCCGGACTGCGGCGTCTGTCCGCTGGCGAAAGACTGTCTGGCCCATCGGCGTGGCGCGCAGCGGGACTATCCGAAAAAGGGCGCGAAAAAGGCGCGCCGGGCCGAGGAAAGAACCGTGTTTCTCCTGCGCTGCGGCGACGCGCTGGCGATGGAAAAGCGGCCGGAAAAGGGCCTTTTGGCCGGGCTGTGGCAGCTTCCCAATCTGCCGGGCAGACTTACGCCGCAGGAGGCCGTGGACACGGCGGAACAATGGGGACTTTGTCCCGCGGCGCTGACGGCGGAATTGCACAAAACACATATTTTTACCCATATGGAATGGAATATGACGGGCTATGAGATCCGCTGTGCCCGGGAGGGCGGCGGCTTTTTCTGGGCTACGAAGACTGACCGGCGGGAGGGATATGCCTTGCCCACCGCGTTTCGGCAGTTTTTATTCCCGGAGGAGAGAGAGGAGAGAGAGAAATGAGGGAATATTTGCGGCTGTTCGGCGCGTTTGCCCGCATCGGCGCGCTGACCTTTGGCGGCGGCTATGCCATGCTGCCCATGCTGCAAAAGGAAGTGGTGGAACAATACGGCTGGGCCACCGAGGAGGAACTGATGGACTATTACGCCATCGGCCAATGCACTCCCGGCGTGATCGCCGTCAACACCGCCACCTTTGTGGGGCGGAAGCAGAAGGGGGCGTTGGGCGCCGTTGCCGCCACGCTGGGCGTTGTTTTTCCGTCTTTGGTGATTATCACCGCCATCGCCGCCTTTCTGGCCAATTTTGCCGATCTGCCGGCGGTGAAAAACGCCTTTGCCGGGATCCGCGTGTGCGTCTGTGTGCTGATTTTTAACGCGGTGTGCAGACTGTGGAAAAAATCCGTGGTAGATCGACCCGCTCTGGTTATCTGTCTGGCGGTGCTGATGGGGTCGCTGGTTCTGAAATTCTCGCCGGTGGTGTTCGTGGTGCTGGCGGGCGCGGCGGGCGTGGCCGTGAAAGCATGGGAGGCGAGACGGTCGTGATTTTTCTGAAGTTGTTTTTTGAATTTTTCAAGGTGGGACTGTTCGCCGTGGGCGGCGGCATGGCGACCTTCCCCTTTCTCAGCGAGCTGGGGCCGCGCACGGGCTGGTTTACTCAAAATCAGCTTGCCGATATGGTGGCTGTGTCGGAATCTACGCCGGGACCCATCGGCGTCAATATGGCCAGTTATGTGGGTTTTACCACGGCGGGCGTTCCCGGCGCGGCGGCAGCCACGCTGGGGCTTATTACCCCTTCGGTGATTATCATTCTGCTGGTGGCGCGGATGCTTGCCGCTTTCCGCGACAGCAAGCTGGTCAAGGATATTTTTTACGGTCTGCGCCCCGCTTCCACGGGACTGATCGCCGCCGCCGGGATCTCGGTGGTCCTGCTGGCCCTGCTGGACAGAGCGGCTTATGCTTCCAGCGGACGGCTTCTGGATCTGTTCCAATGGAAGGGCTTTTTGCTGGCGGCGGCGCTGCTGTATTTCACCCGCTGGTGCAAGCCGACCAAAGAACTGCATCCCGTGGCGTTCATCGCCTTCGCCGCGGCGGCGGGCATTTTGTTCCGCTTCGCGGGGGCGTGATTGTTCGGCAAGGAAATCCCCGGCCACAGTTTTGTGGCCGGGGATGTTTCATATCAGTTTTTTGCTGTCAAAGGTGCAGCACTGGGTGTCGCGGGCGCTGCGGGCGGCAGGGCCGCCGCCGATGTCCACACTGGGGGCGCGGCACTTGCATTCCTCATTGAAAACGCAGTGCATGGCCTCACAGACGATATCGGTTTCCGGTTCGGCGGCGAAAACCTGCCGGGCAGCGTTTTCATAGGTGACGGCCCGCAGGGCA
>JAFZPW010000088.1 GCA_017552495.1 Clostridia bacterium
ACCAAGATCGTAGACAAGGGCATTTACGACCGCTATGAGGACTATAAGCCCCGCTGCTGGATCTATCGGCAATACGGCGGCACCCACGGCAGCATCAACGTCAGCGACGCGCTGAAATTTTCCTGCAACTATTTCTTTTATGAGATGGGTTATCTTCTGGGCATCGACACGCTGGATGATTATGCCCGTCAGCTTGGACTGGGGCAGAAGACCGGCATTGAGCTGCCCGGTGAGCGGACGGGAATTCTGGCGGGGCCCGAGGCCCGGGAGGCCAACGGCGGCGCGCCCTGGTTTCCCGCCGACACCCTGATGGCCGCCATCGGACAGGGCGACACTCAGTTTTCCCCGGTGCAGCTTGTGAATTATGTAGCCACCATTGTCAACGGCGGCACCCGCTATCGTCCGCACCTGCTCCGGCAGGTGGTGGGACACAACGACGGCGCGGTGGTGTTGGAGCAGGCGCCCGAGATCCTCAACACCGTAGAGATTTCCGACGCCACCCTGGAGGCCATTAAAAAGGGTATGCGCGGCGTGGTCACCGAAAACGGTACGGCCAGCAGCTATTTCACCGATTTCCCCATCATGGTGGGAGGCAAGACCGGCTCGGCGCAGATGACCAATCACAGCGCCACCGGCGTGTTTGTCTCCTTTGCGCCTTATGACGACCCCCAGATCGCCGTGTGCGTGGTGGGGGAATACGCTTCCTCCGGCGGCAGCCTGGCCCCGGTGGCCATCGAGGTTTACGACGAGTATTTCCATCTGGGCATCCGGGAGGCAAAACTGGCGGCACAAGAGGCCGCCCGCGCGGCGCAGACGAGCCCCCGGCGGGTCGGCGCGCTGGCATCGCCCGTGGAAACGCCTTCCGAGGCGACGGTTGAAGCGCCCGACGGATCCGGCGGCCAGACGGCCGTTTTCGCAGAAGGCGGCGAACAAACCGGCACGGGTGGGGATTGATCCCACAATATTACAGTTTCTTAACATTTTCTATTTTTGCTTGTGTAAAACAGGAAAATCCGTTATACTGATAAAATAAGCAGCGATTTAAAGTGATACTTTCGTGCTGCGGCTGCGGAAAGGATGGACAAGCCATGGGCAACGTGATCGCGGTGGCCTCCGGCAAAGGAGGAACGGGCAAAACCTCGTTCTGCGCCAATACGGCGATATCGCTGTGCGCGCTGGGCGAAAAGGTTTTGGTGATCGACGCCGACAGCGGCCTCCGCAGTCTGGATCTGGTGCTGGGGATGACCGACAGCCTGCTCTTTTCCTACGGCGATGTGATCCGCGGCACCGCTACGCTGAAGGAGGCCGCCGTGCCCCATCCCGTGGCGGGCAATCTGCGGGTGCTCACGGCCCCCGGCGAGCCGGGGATCGCCGAGCGCTTTCCCCCGGAGCAGATCGCGGCGCTGGTGGCGCGGGCGCGCGCCCATTTTACCTTTACGCTCATCGACTGCGCCGCCGGACTGGGGCGGGATGTGCTCTCCTTTGCGGCGGCGGCCGACCGGGCCGTGGTGGTGTCTACCTCGGACTACACCGCCCTGCGGGGGGCGCAGAGCACCGCCGCGCTGCTGGAGCGGGTGGGACAGGAAAACTGCTCCATCGTGGTCAACCGGCTCCGTCCCGGCATGATCCGGGCGGGCAGCGCCGCCAACATCGACCGGGCCATGGACGCCGCGGGCCTGTCGCTTCTGGGCGTGGTGCCAGAGGACGAGTCTGTGATCGCCTGCGGCAACCGCGGCGCGATTCTGGCGCTGGAGCATTACGGCCCTGCGGCGCAAGCGTATCTCAACATCGCCAAGCGGCTGCGGGGGCAGCGGGTGCGCCTGCTGGATCAGGTGCCCGGACATTGGAAAGAAAAATAATCGCCGCCTGCGGCGGCTGCAAGATAGACGAAGGGGAGGGCCTGCGATATGAACATTGCCATCATCGCGCAAAACCGGAAAAAGGAGCTTATGGTGCAGTTTTGCATCGCCTATTGCGGTCTTTTGGCCAAACATGAGCTTTGCGCCACCGCCACCACGGGAAAAATGATTATGGACGCCACCGGACTGAAGATCGATTGCCTGCTGCCCGGCTCCACCGGGGGCGAGCAGCAGATCGCCGCCCGGGTGTCCTATAACGAGATCGACATGGTGCTGTTCTTCCGCGACCCGCTGGAAAAATATCAGAACGACGCCCAGATCAACGATCTGCTCCGCTCCTGCGACCAGAACTGCATCCCTGTGGCCACCAACGTTGCCACGGCGGAAATGCTGATTCAGGGTCTGGCCCGGGGCGATCTGGCCTGGCGTGAGATCAATCCTGCGGCGACGTTTTGAGTGCGGGAAGGCCTTGACATTTTGGCCGCTTGATGCCATAATAACAGTATTCTGCGAGGAAGAAGCAGGAGTACCCGGAAAACCGTGCCGACAGGGAAGGACGCCTTGACTGGAAGCGTCCGGCAGCAGGCCCCGGGGAAGACAGCTTCGGAGCAGGCGTATAAGGCGCAAGCCGAAATCGCGGCCCTGTCCCGCCGAAATGGGACGAAGCAAGGATGCTCCGGCATCGAATATGGGTGGCACCACGAAGCGTTTTTTGCTCTCGTCCCATTTTAGGGACGGGAGCGTTTTTTCTTATTATACCGGGCAAAATCGAAACGAATTGTATTATTTATTTCAGATATTACGGAAAGGAAACGAAATTATGGAAAAAATCAGACCGCGTACCCTCTCGGGCTTCATGGAGTTGCTGCCTGCGCGGCAGGTGCAGATGGAGCGATTCATGCAGGTTTTGCGGGAGACTTACGCCCTCTATGGCTTCACACCGCTGGACACGCCCATCATCGAGGCGGCGGAGGTGCTGCTGGCCAAGGGCGGCGGCGAGACCGAAAAACAGATTTACCGCTTTGAAAAGGGCGACAGCGATCTGGCCCTGCGCTTTGATCTGACGGTGCCGCTGGCGAAATATGTGGCCATGAACTACGGGACTCTCAGTTTCCCCTTCCGCCGCTTCCAGATCGGCAAGGTCTATCGCGGCGAACGGGCTCAGCGGGGCCGCTTCCGGGAGTTTTATCAGGCGGACATCGATGTGATCGGCGACGGTGCGCTGGACGTGGTGAACGAAGCCGAGATCCCCGCCGTCATCTATCGCACCTTTACCGCGCTGGGGCTGAAAAAGTTCGTCATCCATGTGAACAACCGCAAGATCCTCAACGGCTTTTACGCCATGCAGGGCTTGACGGAAAAGGCCGGCGACGTGATGCGCACAGTGGACAAGCTGGAAAAGATCGGGCCGGAAAAAGTCCGCGAGATTTTGGTGGACGATTTCGCGGTGGCCCCCGCCCAGGCCGACGCCGTGCTGGCGTTCATCGGCATCCGGGGCAGCAACGCCCGTGTGCTGGAGGCGCTGGAGCAGTACCGGGGACAAAACGAACTGTTTGACAAGGGGCTGGAGGAGCTGCACACCGTCACCCGCTATCTGGGGGCCTTCGGCGTGCCGGAGGATCATTTTTCGGTGGATCTGACCATCGCCCGCGGGCTGGATTATTACACCGGGACGGTCTACGAGACCATCCTGCCCGACCACCCCGAGATCGGCTCGATCTGCTCCGGCGGCCGCTACGACAATCTGGCGGAATATTACACCGACCGTCAGCTCCCCGGCGTGGGCATCTCCATCGGCGTTTCCCGCCTGTTCTTTATTCTGGAGGAGCAGGGGATGCTGTCCGACGAGGGCGTCACCGCCCCCGCCGACGTGCTGGTGATCCCCATGACCGACCGGCTGGACGAGGCCGCCGCCGCTGCCACCGCCCTGCGGAAGGCGGGCGTCCGCACCCAACTCTATGCCGAGAAAAAGAAATTCAAGGCCAAGATCGGCTACGCCGACAAACTGGGCATCCCCTATGTGATCTTTTTGGGCGAGGACGAGATCGCCGCGGGAATGGTAACCTGCAAGGACATGGCCGCCGGGGCCCAGCAGACCCTGCCGCTGGATGCGCTCATCCCCCTACTCAAGACCGGACTGGCGCAAAAAAACGCCGGTACGGTGATCTGCGAGAAATAGGAAAGGGCAGGAGGATAATTTTGAAAAAAGCATTGACAGATCAACGATATGTTGGTATTTTTGCGGCCATTCTCTTTGCGGCAGCGTTTTTGGGAATATCTATATTTGTCCATGAGCATACAAGGATTATTAGCAATCCGACGTATTGGTATTTATTCAGCAGCATATTGCGGGCCGTGTTTGGCATGGCGATCCTGTTTTTTGTAAGAAAGATTTATGGAAAAACGCCGAAACAGGCGCTTGGGTTTCATAATACCAAGGTGGCTTTGGTTTCGGCGGCTGGCTTTTTAATCTTTTTTGTTTACTATTTATTTGATTACGCTGCGGGCTTCAACACAATTGTCGGCCTTTCTGCAGGATTGCTGGTCAGTAAGGTGCTGTTACAGCAGATAACAACCGGTTTTTATGAAGAGCTGAACTATCGATTGCTGATTCTGGAAGGATATTTTTATGGGAAACCGTCAGTGGGACGAAAGTTGGCCTATGCCTTGATCAGTTTTGTGGCTTTTGGCTTGATTCATGTGATTACGGGATGGAGCACCTATCGGTTTTTGCATACGGGTGCGGTAGGCTTTGCTTTTGCGGTGATCTACTTGAATTCCGGAAATATGATGCTCCCGATGCTGCTGCACTTTGTATATGACATATTTGCGAACTTGGCAGACTATGTAGAATGGAATCAGTCGCTGCTGTTTGTTGCCGTTAATTCTGTGTTTAAAATCATGCTCGCGATCATGTTTTTGGTATCCTTTTTGCTGCTCTTTCGGAAAGATCAAAAACCAAAGGCTGAAACTTCAAATTTGCTGGTATAGCCGAGCTGCTTGAGATGATACGCCCAGGCTGATTTCGGCTTGCCGAGCAGAGGAAAGAGTCTATTTGGACGCAATAATTTTTTAAGATAAAAGGAGTTCATCACTATGATGCAATCGAGAACCCATACCTGCGGCCAGCT
>JAFZPW010000089.1 GCA_017552495.1 Clostridia bacterium
CTCCTGTATTCTGTGGTTGCTCACGAAAAATCCTACAAAATATTATAGTTTACTTTACCCCAAATGGCAATAACACTTTGGTTACAGTTTGCACGATTTTCTGGAGAAAACAAGTGTTTTTCCAGTAAATCTGAATGGTTTCAGAAAAATTAAGAAAAGAAAACCGCCGTCCGCTTTTGCGGACGGCGGAAAACTCAGTCGTCTACGTCGAAGGCCTCCAGTCTGCTCTTTTTGGGAAGGGGCTTGCTGTCGCCGTGCCTCACCTGTGTCATGGTAAGGAAGGACAGCAGCGAAAACACAACCGCGTAGGGGAACAAAACCTTGTAGCCCAGCCCCAGATAGTCGATCAAAAGGCCAGACAGCAAGGGCGTGACGATCTGGGCCGCCATGGAAAAGGCGTAATAATAGCCGGTGTATTTTCCTGTGTCGCCGGCGGTGGACATCTCCACCACCATGGGGAAGGAGTTGACGTTGATGGCCGCCCAGCCCACGCCCACCAAACCGAAGAGCAGATACATCACCGGCGTGCGGTGGGTGATGAAGATGGCGGAGAAATAGCAGGCCGACATCAAAAGAATGCCGATCAGGATGGTCTTTTTCCGCCCCACTCTGGAGGAGAGGACGCCCAGCGGGATAAAACTGAGGATGGCCACGATGGTGGCCGCCATCAGATAGCCGGAGGAGGCGCTGAGGTCGGCGCCCCAGACAGAAACGCAATAGCGGGAAAAGGCTGTGGTGACGGCGTTGTAGGCCGTAAACCACAAAAACACCGAAAGCAGAATCAGGATCAGGCTTTTTCGCACGTCCCGGGGCAGTTTGCCGCCTTTTGACTGCTCTGCGGCGGCCCGGTCCTGCTCAGAGGCGGCTACGTCGGCCCAGGTTTCGGCGTTGACCGCGGGCTCCTTTACCGTCAGAAGCAGGATCGCCACGCTAACGGCCATAAAGGCCGCCACCACCACGAAAATGGGGGTGAAGGACTGGTCGGGGGGATAAAAACTGGAGCCGTCGGCGGCCTTTTCGCTCTTGAGCAGAAGCATCATCATCAGCGTGGAGAAAATGCCGCCCACATAACCCACCAGATTGATGATGGCGTTGGCGCGGGAGCGCAGAGGCTTGGGCGTTACATCTGGCATATAGGCCACGGCGGGCGAACGGTAGATGCTCATGGTCACCAAAAGCAGCAGGAGGGCGATCATGAACAGAGGGAAGTTCCGCAGCTTGAGCGCCCACGCCAGTACCAGAAGCAGGATAACGGCGCCCGCCGTGCCGAAGAGGATATAGGGCGAGCGGCAGCCCAGCCGGGTGTGGGTCTTGTCGGAAAGCGAGCCGAACAGCGGCAGCATGAAGAGCGCCAGAATGTTGTCGATGGACATGATGGCGTTGGTGGTGAAGGTACGCAGGCCAAAGACGTTTTCCAGCAGGTGGGGGATCACCTGATCGTAAAACTGCCAGAAAGCCAGAATGGACATAAAGGCAAAGCCGATGAGAACGGTGCGCTTGGTATTCAGCTTCATGGAAACCCTTCCTTTTTGCCGGCGCGGCGCGCCGGGAACTTTTTCCTATTATACTATAAAAAAGCCGGAGTTTGCAACCGGAAATCCGCAAAAGGATATTCCCGCTGTTATTTCCTGACAGATTTTTTGCCCCGGGGCTTCTTACAATGAAGAAAACGAGGGGAGGCGGAGTCATGGAACTGCGACAGGAAGGCATCTCGGCCCGAAGGATGGGTCCGGAAGCGATCAAATGGATCCGATGGGCAGTGAACGCTCTGGCGGGGGCGGTGTTTGCCGTGGCCCGGTTTTCCGGCGGGATGCGGCCCTTTGGCGTGGCCTATGCCACGGCGGGGGGACAGGCGCTGCCCGCCGCCATGGGAGCCTTTTTGGCTTATCTGCTGTTTGGCGGGCGGACAGGCCTGGTATATGCCGCCGCCACGGCGGTGATTCTCACCTGCCGCATGGTGCTGGATGGGACGGCCCTTGCGGAAAAACGATGGTTTTATCCCGCCTGCGCTGCCACGGCGCTGTTTTGCACCCGGTTTGTCATTCTGGAAGATTTGCAGAGCTTTTTGCTGCTGCTGTGTGAAACGGCGCTGTGCGCCGCCTGCTCGATGCTGCTGCGCGAGGGGCGGGACAAGCGTTCGCCGCTGGCGGTATGGGGCCGGGCGGCGGCCGGCTTGTGTCTTTTGTTGGCGGCGCTGCCGCTGCATGTCGGAATTTTTTCGCCGGCACGGATGATCGCCGCGCTGGTGACGCTGGCGGCGGGCTGCTTTGGCGGCGGAGCCGCGGGCGCCTGTGTGGGTGCGATTTACGGCGCGGGGATCGACCTCTCCGCAGGGACAGGCCCCTTTTTTGCCCTGATCTGGTGTGTGGCGGGGCTGAGCGCCGGGCCCGGTGGCCGAAAGGACCGGCTGATGGCGGCTATGAGTTTTTGCACGGCGGGGGGCGTAATCTGCCTGTGGCTCTCGCAGGAAAGCGGTGCCATGGCGGCGCTGGCGGAGCTGTTTTTGGCTGGCGGCGGGTTTTTGCTGCTGCCGCGAAGGCTGCGGGTGGCGCTGGAAACGGCCTTTGCCGGAGCCGCCGGGAGCGGCAGACGGGTCCGTCCGGGCGCGTCGCAGGCGCTTTTGCGCCTTTCGGAGGCGGTGGGACAGCTTGGTCAGGTGATGGACGGCCGGTGGGAGGGCGTATCCCGGGATCCGGGGGATCTGAGCACGGTCTACCGCAGCGCCTGTGAAACAGCCTGCCGTTCGTGCCGCCGCCGGGATGTCTGCTGGCAGCAGGAGCAGAGCGCCCTCAAAACCATGCTGGCCGATCTTGCGGACACCCTGCGCAGCCGTCACGCGCTGGAGCCCGAAAATCTGCCTGCGTGGTTTCGGGGAACCTGCTTGCACAGCGAGCGCTTTTGCGGAGCGGTAAATGACGCGTACCGGGAGGCGCTGCGGCGCGAGGCGCGACTGCGGCGGGAGGATACGGTGCGCGGCGTGATGAGCGCCCAGTACGAGAGCCTGGAGGCTCTGCTGGACAGCGTGGCGGGACGGGCCGGCATGGGAGCCGATTACGACCCCGCGCTGGAGGAACGGGTCCGGCGGGTGGTGCGAGCTTATCTGCCCCGGGCCGGAACGGCGGTCTGTCTCACCGGCGGACGGCTGCAAATCGACCTGCTGCTGTCAGACGGCGGCGCGGCGTTGTCCGGCGATGTGGGAACCATGCTTCGCTCGCTGCAGGGGGCGCTGGGGGTGGAACTTCTGCCTCCCGAGACCGTGTCCAGCAGAAAGGGGACGTGCTGGCGCATCTGCCAGCGCGAAAAGTGGAATCTGGAGGTTCGCGCCGCCGTGCGGAAAAAGGAGGGTGAAGCGGTATGCGGCGACAGTTTTCGCCAACTTCGCACCGACGATGGCCGGGCCATTTTGCTGCTGTCCGACGGGATGGGGACGGGAAAGCAGGCGGGAGAGATCTCAGCCCGGGCCCTGGAACTGGTGAGCAGTTTTGTCCGGTCGGGATGCAGTCTGGCCGAGAGCACGTCGGCGGTGTTGCCCGTTTTGGCGGCGCGGTTTACCGAATGGGGCTTTGTTACGCTGGATCTGCTGGAGGTCAACCTGTTTACCGGGCAGGCGGCGCTTTTGAAATACGGCGCCGCGCCGGGGTTTCTATTGCGGGAGGGACGGCTGACTCAATTTTCCGCCGAGGCGCTGCCCGCCGGACTGGAGCCGCCGGGCAGGCAGATCCCCGCCGCCCATCTTCGCCTGCGGGAGGGAGACCGGATCGTTTTGATGAGCGATGGGGTGTGGGAAAATCCCGATACCGAAAGTCTCCTGCGGGACGGAGGCGGACTGGAGGGGCAGGCGCTGGCAAACGCGCTTATCCGCGAGGCGGCCCGCAAAGGCGTGTGCGACGACATGACGGTGCTCACCGCCACCTTTACGGCCGCGCAGACGCCGTAACGCAAAAAACGGCTCCCCGCTTTCTTGGGGAGCCGCGTTTGTTTTTCTTTTTTCAGTCCAAGATGGTCACGCCGTCCAGCAGTTCTTTTTCAAACTCCACCCGATGGTGCCTGGTGTAGATGCCGGGCAGACCGCCGGTGTGCAGAAAGATAACCTTAGCGCCCTTTTGAATTTTGCCTTCCCGCACCATGTCCAGAATGCCGGCGAAGGCCTTGCCGGTGTAGCAGGGATCCAGAAGGATCGCCTCGCGGCGGGCCATGTAGCGCACGGCGTCCCGTACCTCTTTGCAGGGATTGTTGTAAGCGCCGCGGGTATAGTCCTTTTCGATGCGGAAGTCTTCGCGCGCGGCGCTGCAGGTCAGACCGAAGGTTTGCTTGACGCTGTTGAAATAGTCCACGATGCGCGCTTCCTTGGCCTCCAGGAAGGGCGAGATAGCCACACCCACCAGACCCAGCGGCGAGCGGGACTCCTGCAAGCCGCAGAACAGGCCCATATAGGTGCCGATGCTGCCTACGGCGGAATAGATCGTGGCGTCCGCAAGGCCCATCTCCTCGGCCTGGGCGGTGAGCTCCTGCGCGCATTCAAAATAACCCAGGATGCCGATATCGTTGGAGCCGCCGATGGGAATCTCGTAAACCTTCTCCCCCTGCGCCTCATAACGGGCTTTGACGGCGGCGGCCGTTTCGGCGAACTGAACGTTCTCGGGGCGGCCGTCGTCCTTTTTCAGGATGACCTCGGCGCCCATCAGGCGATCCAGCAAGAGGTTGGCCGAAAGCTCGCCGGGATACTCGTCCACGCAGACGATGGCGCATTTCATGCCGTATTTTGCGGCGACGGCGGCGGTAAGACGGCCGTGGTTGGTCTGTGCGCCGCCCAGCGTCAAAAGCACGGTGGCACCCTGATCCTGCGCGTCCTTCAGCAGATATTCCAGTTTGCGCAACTTGTTGCCGCCCACGCCAAGGTTGGTGAGATCGTCCCGCTTGATGTAGAACTCCACGTCCAGATCCTGCGAGATCCCGGGGAGATATTCCAGCGGGGTGGGCAGATGGAGAAACGGAATCTTTTCATGTCCCAGCATAGTCGTAGCCTCCTGTATGTGGATTTCTTCCAGCATACACCATTTTTTAGAAAAAAGCAAGCGAGGATTATTGCTTTGGAAAGCTGTCCTTTACGATGGTGCGGACGTGCCGCTCGGTGATACCGTATTTGCGGGCGAGCTGGCGGGTGTTGGTGCCGTCGTATTCCCGACGGATGGCTTCGTGCCGCAGGGGCTTTTCCAGCGTTTCCCGCTTGGGAAGATAAATGAATTCGCCGCCGGCCATGTCGATGATCTCCAGAAAATGCTGCATGCCTACGATCTCGCACAGCCATTGCATATCTTCCGGAACCTGTTCCGGCGTCAGTTGAAAGCGCATAAGAGAATCCTCCGTTTTTGTCCGTTTTATCGGATATATTTTTTCGCATACTGCGGGCGAGTGGAAAGAAACAGGCAATTTCGATCTTGTGGAAGTTGACACAAGAATAATTCGGAATTTGTGAAATGTCAAGTGCAAAGCTTCAAATTTATCGAAAAATTTTCTTTACAATTTCGACAAATTGTGATATTTTTAGAATGAAAGAGACAGAAATCGGAAAGGAGGAACAACGATGAGCTTTGGAGAACAACTTCGTCTGGCACGAAAAAATGCCGGAATGACCCAAAAACAACTGGCCGACGCCATCGGCGCCAAACATAATTCCATCAGCAACTGGGAAAAGGGACAGAACCAGCCCGACGCCGAAACCATCCGGCTGCTTTGCAGGGCGCTCAAGGTGGAGGCAAATCATTTTTTCAGCGGGGACGACGGCCAGCTTTCGGCGGTAGAGTTTGCCCTGTTCGGCGAGGTGCGGCAGCTCAGCGAGGAGGACAAGCGGGACGTGCTGGAATTTATCCGCTTCAAGCGCGCCCAGCAGGAAAAGAGGCAGGGGTGACGAGCCGGCTGCAGCGGTTATATCAGCAAGCGGAGGCAATGGGGCTGCAAGTGTATTTTCTGCCCATGCAAACGCGGTGCGGGATCTCGACCCCCGACGGGACGATCGGTATGGATTCCAACCGGCAGAAGAGTACGGCGGAGGAGTTGGTCTGTCTGGCACATGAAATGGGCCACTGCATGACGGGGAGCTTTTATACCGCCGAGGCCGACCTGCTTCAGCGGCGGCGATGTGAGGCCCGGGCCGACCGGTGGGCTTATCGTCAGTTGGTGCCGCTGGATGAGCTGCGGCGGCTTTTGGCGCGGGGTGTCACCCGAACCGACGAGCTGGCGGAGCATTTCGGCGTAACGGAGGACTTTTTGCGGGACTGTCTGGCATATTACAGAAACGCGAAAAACGCCATCTGAAAAACCGTCCGGCGGAACTGGAGCGGCACGCCGCTTGTTGGACCACATGATAAACGACTGCCGCGCGGGGCGTTGTGATATGCCAAAAGGAATGCCAAACAAAAGAAGCGCAGGCGCGTTCAAACAAAGCGCCGCCGACGGGATGCGCCGCGCTAAGCCGAACGATAAAGAAGCGGCAAGGGCCTGCTTCGAGCGCTCTAGCCTAGGGGCGGCGATGGTTTCTCTGTCCCTCCAGCCGAAAGAAAACGAAACCTGACGTTGATCAACGTCAGGTTTCGTAAAATCCGTGGGGTTCATTCTACGCGGTTTTTATGAGATCTTGAACGGCTTAACTGCTGCGCTTCGCTTGACCATTTCCGCTTTGCGCGGCACGGACTCCAAGCGATGACGCTTCGCGATCCGCGGGTTTCCCGCCGCACGCAAACACGATCAGCGGGATCAGCATTTCGTCTTCCGTCACGCTGCCGTGTACGGATTTCCACCGTTCTTTATTAAAATAGATCGCAAGATGGCCTGTGGCGATCGCCAGATAATTTCCCAGCATCCCCCGGAACTGCGGATGATGCGCCCCCGTTCCAAACAGGTTTTTCTCCAGGGCCGCGTTCATCGGCAGCAGCAAAAACCGGTCGCCGAACAGCCGGTTGAACGTCTGTTCAAAATATGCCGTTTTCTCTTCTTTTACAAAGAAATTCAGTACTCTGGGCTCCAGCGACGGCAGTCGGATCAGGCAGTCGCACAGATCGGGATACTCCTGCAGCACCGCATATTCGCTGTCCATATGGCCGTGATCCGCCGTCACGATGAGGAGCGTATCCTTCAGATCGTCCGCCAGCTTCTGGATGGTTTTTTCCATTTCCAGCAAATTTTCGCGCACTTCGGGAGACGCACAGCCGCAGCGATGCAGCAGACCGTCTGGCTTGTCCCAATAGGCATAAATGTATTTCTTTTCAGGCTCTTTGCAGAGGCGCCTGATCTGCGCGCAGATCTGGGAAAGGCTCTGGGGATAGGGCGCAGCAAAGGGCGCCGTCAGATAGGCTTTGCCGCCGGCTTTGTTGATCCGCTCTACGACGGATTCGTAAGGCGTCACCGTCTGCGGCACATTGTAATCCGCGGCCTGCTCCTTCGTCCCCTGGATCGTGTTGAAAAAGACCGTGACATTTTGATCCACCGACGGATAATAACACTCCCAGCCAAGCCAACTATGCTCGCAGGGCTGCAGCCCCGACATCACGGAAGTCGTGGCGGCAACCGTCGTGGAAAGAAAGACCGATTGATAGATCCCCGCGAGGTGGCGGCGAAACGGGCCGTTTTCGGCCAGATGCCGCTCCAAAACGGTTTTTCCCATCCCGTCCAGCAAAATGACCACGATGTTCCGGTATTCCGTTTCCAAATACCGATCCAAAAGCGGTAGGGAATCGCCCGCCGGAGGCGCGCCGAATGCCTTCAGAATGGAATTCGGCAGATTGGCGACGCAGTTTTTATAATCGGGCCATACCAGCGTTTTTTCCATAGCAGTTCCTCCCAAACAGACCGCTTATCCGGCAATTTTATCTAAAATATACGCTTCGAAACAATCCTTTGTCAAGCACGGCTTGCGGGGCGCTCCGCGGGGGAACCGTTCCCATTTGTCCAAGCGGGCGGGAAAACTTTTTGCCGGAAAACAATTTACTTTTCTGTGCGAATCTGTTATTATGATAGTATTCTTTCCGGGGCGCACGCCCCGATAACCGAATCAAAGGAGGTTTTCAGCATGAAATATGAAATTCACGGTGAGCCCATGCCCGTCGTCATCTGCCAGTTGCAGGACGGGGAATCCATGATCTCGGAATCCGGCGCCATGAGCTGGATGAGCCCCAATATGAAGATGGAGACCGTCGGCGGCGGCGCAGGGAAGGTCTTTGGCCGGATGTTTTCCGGAGAATCCCTGTTCCAGAACCGCTATACCGCCAGCGGCAGCGGCATGATCGCCTTTGCCTCCAGCTTCCCCGGCTCGATCCGTGCCGTCACCATTACCCCCGACCATCCTGTCGTTGTGCAGAAAAGCGGCTTCCTCGCCTCGGAACCCGGCGTGGAGCTTTCGATCTTCTTCCAGAAAAAGCTGGGCTCCGGTTTGTTCGGCGGCGAGGGCTTCATCATGCAGAAGCTCTCGGGCAGCGGCACGGCCTTTGTGGAGCTGGATGGCAGCACGGTGGAATATGATCTCCAGCCCGGACAGCAGATCGTGGTGGACACCGGCTACGTCGCCATGATGGACGCCACCTGCAAGATGGAGGTTCAGACCGTCAAGGGCGTGAAAAACGTGCTGTTCGGCGGCGAGGGCCTGTTCAACACCGTAATTACCGGCCCCGGCCGCGTGGTGCTCCAGACCATGCCGCTGAACAGCTTCGTGGGCCTGATCGCCAGCCGTCTGCCCTCCAAAAGTTGAGTCTCCCGGTTTCATAAAACAAAAACACGCGCCCTGCGGTAGCTCCGCAGGGCGCGTTGTTTTGAGAAAAGTTTATCGCTTCCGCAACAACCAGAAATGATTTTGCCCGTCGGGAGATTCTCCCGTGCTGCACGAAAGATCCATGCGTTTCCCCTTGTTTTCAGCCAGGATCAGGCCGAGAACGGTGTTGGAAAATCCGTAGCCGAACCGCCCCGCAGTTCCGCGGAACAGCAGGATGTGCTCTCTTCCGTCCTCCAGCTCGCCCCACTTGCCGAAAAATTCCTTGGCGTACCGCCAGCCATGGGCCTCATATAACGTCTCATAGCCGGGGTCGTTCAGGAAATCAAACTTCTTTTTTTCCGCTTCGTCCAGGTGTTCGTCGTTGACTTCCGAATACTCCACCTCTTTGGCTTTGGACTCCCAATTGGCAAGGCTCTGCTCCACCATGGCCAGGATCTCCCGGCGGCGGGTCTCGTCGATCCCAAACTCCTCCGCCGGGTCATAGTCCCGCATGGCGCCGATGACTTTTTCCTTTACCTCGTGGATTTTTTTCTGAATATCGCTCATTTCGGTTTGATATGACTGTTGGATCTCTTTGATTTCCCGCAATCTTTGCTCCTGCTCGGCGATTTTGGCCGAAAAGGCGTCAAAAATCACTTGATTATCCTGATCAAGAAGCCCTTTGATCTCTTCGATGGCGAAGCCGGCCTTTTGCAGATTTTTGATTTTCACAAAGGGGATCGCCTGCTCCTCGTCGTAATACCGATATCCCGTCCACGGGTCTACCTGAACCGGTTTCAGCAGACCCACATGATCGTAATACCGCAGCGTCTGGGGATTGCAGCCGCAGAGGTGGGCAAAGTCCTTGATCGTCATATCACGCCCTCCTTTCTGACCCCGTTATATCATTGCAGTTACCTGCAAGGTCAAGTCCCTTTTTGCGATTTTTTTGATTTTTTATGTTTCCCGGATCGTCAGGATGAGGGCCAGCATACGGGCGGGGGCGTCAGTGTGGTTAAAAATGCTGTGAGACACGCCGGAATGGGCGTAAGAGGCGTCGCCGGGGCAAAGCACGGTTTCCTTCCCATCTTCCACAAGGGTAAGCTCGCCCTCCAGCATATAATACACCTCGGCGTCGCCGTCGTGGACATGAGGGCCGATGCCGTCGCCGGGGTCAAAGAAAAACTCCGTCAGCAGCGTGGCCGCGCCGAACATGGCTTCTTTCTCCAAAATGTGCCGGTTTTCCAGCCGCCCCGGCCCGCCGCGGACGTTGTCCCGCACCTGCAAACGCATGTCTTCTTTTCGAATGACCATGATTTCCGCTCCTTTGCTCCGTTTTTCCCAGTATACCGCCCCACGGGGAAAAAGGCAAGAAAAAAGGCGATCTGCCCGATGAATGATTTCTAAAAAAATTCTAAATTATTTTTTTCTTCTATTTACAGTTGTTTTTTCCCATGTTATATTGAAAATATAAAATTTCGTTTTCTTAGCGCCACGGTCAGCCAAAACAGTTTCAAAAAGCGAAGCGTGACTTTTTTTGCATCCGCAGCCCCCGTCGATGTTCGTTTTTTCAAGCAGCCAGCCCATTATAGCAGAAAGGAGTGTCCCATGAAAAAGCTGTTGTCAACGCTTCTGGTTATGTCCCTCATCTGTGCCGGTTTCCTTGTTGGGAATGCCGAAAATCGAACCATTGAACCTATAAAAATGTTGGGATGTTTGATCGTTTTTATTCGAAACAATATACCATTTTCAATCGTGCAGGCGAAGACATTACCGCTGACTTTTATGAAGCTACTACCACATCTTATTTAAAAAAAGATTATGACGCCGTCTTTGATTATTTTGATCAACATGTTTACTATGCAGAATGCTTTAAAGAAGTACCTGCGATGAATCTCGATTCTTCCGTTTTTATTCAAGATGATCTCGCTGCAAATAATTTAGCAGTACGAGGAGTTGAATGGGGTTTTGTCCAAGTTGTTGACGATGAAAACCATGGCTATTCCAACCATAATATCATTGAAGGTGATGCCTATTTAGAGTATACAATCAATACTACCACAGATTTGATTGTTTCCGCCAAAAAGCCTGTTATTACAAGGGTTGAACTCTTTCATCAATACGGAGATTTGCCACCTGATATAACGGTTACTAATCGACGCGCACAAGTATTTGGCGGCGGCACACATGCAAGTTTTCTTTTTCACGTCCATGCTGATTGTTTAGTATATTCTTACATTTGTGATGAGGTAAATGATTGGCAAATCGCCTACTCTTATAATGCCGATTTTAATTACACCGTACAAGCCGGAACGCGGAAAGGAGGTCACGTATGAATACTTTTGTGCGCCGTGTTTCTTTGATCGTATTGGTTTTAGCTCTGACGCTGCTGGCCGCCTGCGGCGGGAATAGCGTCCCTTGGCTGGCGCAAGAAACGGCCGATAAGCCGCTCACCTATTTTTACGTAACACTTCAAAACAGAGAGCTGGCTGCGGTTTCCTATTCCGTTCTTCTCAGTGAAGATCAGCAAATGCACTGTTCCTACCGTCCGGACGCCGATTTCACAACGGAGCGTGAGGCGTATAACGGCCGCCCTTATGTCACGCCGCTGACGGCGGGACAGCTTCCCCGGCTGGTGAACGACGTGGTCGCCTGGGCCAAAGAGCAGGAGCTGCCTGAGGGTCCCGAAGAAGGGGAGCTTCGTCTGGGATTGACGGCATGGGAGATGATGTTTTTCGAGGGCGTCCAGACTTACTCCGGCTGGGCGTATTCTCTCAGTGACCGCACCTTTACGGAAGTCCCCTCTACCACAGGCCGGGCCGGGATGGCGAAATACGGTATCCTTACCGTCTTTTATCTCAACGGCGCCGTCCATATTTTTCTCAACGAATAAGCGTTCTTTCTTTTTCAGACCCGTCTGTTTGAAGCAGGAAAAAAGGCCCGCTCGGGGCGCACTCCGTAAGGAAGGCGCCCCGATGATTTGCTTGCTCTCGTCTACACCTCATCCGACCTCGCTTCGCTTGGCCACCTTCCCCTCAAGGGGAAGGCTTGAGGAGCGCGCCAACCAACGGCTTCCCCTTGAGGGGAAGCTGTCAGCCGCAAGGCTGACTGATGAGGTGGCGGGCGGATTGCCATGTTGCTTCGCTCCTCAC
>JAFZPW010000090.1 GCA_017552495.1 Clostridia bacterium
CGGCGGGTTATGATGGGTTTTCATGGCGTCCGGGCCCTGTTCTGCTCCGGCTTCCGGCTGCGCGTTCAGCCGCTCATTCTTCTCCTCCGCCATGTACTCACCACCTTATCTGCCACTAATTTACCACTTTTGTGACTGTGCCACCATTTTAAGGCACTTTTTGCCGCTTTGTCAAGTGCTCTCGCAAGGGCCGGCGCCGGCTTTGGGACACACAATTGTCATGTTTTCTTATTTATTCCGTCACAAATAGAAAAATCAATCGCATTTTTAGACAAAAAAATAGGGAACACGCTTTCGCATTCCCAGTTTTTATGTTATTTATTCCTAATTTTACAATTCGATTTTATTGATTCTATACAAATATTTTCTTGCAGATGGATGTTTTCTCTTTGGGGATTTGTAATATAAATTTCATTTTTCCGCCCGAAAAATCATTTTTGATCCTTCCTCGCCACATATAGGGCCGGGCCCACCCCACCGCAACAAAATAGCGGCCCAACGGGCCGCAAAACAGGGATCAAAGGGCGGCTTCGCTCCCCGCAGCGGGATGCGCCTCCACGCCCTCCCCCGGAAGCTGATACAATTTGAAATCCAGTCCGTCGCAGGATACGCAGTGATAGCGGATGCCGTCGATGGTGCCCGTCGCCGCGCCCGCCAGGGACGCGCCGTGCAGATGGCCGTACACCACATCGTCCACGGGATAACGCCGCAGCAGCCGGGACAGGCGGGTTTCGGCGCCGCCGTCGCCCAGCGGCGGATAATGGCACATCACCACCAGCCTTTTTCCCCCCAGGGCTTGGGCCCGCTCCAGGCTCATTTCCATCCGCTGCAGCTCCCGGCTGTAGATCTTTTCATCCTCCGCCGGGCTGCCGCTGCCCGGCAGCGTCCAGCCCCGGGTGCCGCAAAACACGGTGTCCTCTATGCGCATGGCGTCGTTCTGCACGGCGTACATCCCCGGAGGCAGCATGTCCCGCAGCCGGGTGATGCCGCACCACCAGTAATCGTGGTTGCCCCGCAGCAGGATCTTGTTTCCCGGCAGCCTGCCGATGGCCTGCAGATCCGGAAGCGCTTCCTCCATCTGCATGGCCCAGCTGATGTCCCCGGGGATCAGCACCATATCCCCGGGCCGTACCCTGGCGCGCCAATCGGCGCAGATCTTATCAAAATGCCCCTCCCAGTGAGCCCCGAACACGTCCATGGGCTTGTTGCCGCCGCCGGGCAGGTGCAGATCGCCAATCGCATAGATGTCCACGTTACTCGTCGTCGTCCTCGTCTTCTTCGTCTTCCTCGGCTTCTTCGTCGCCCATCTCGTCCAGGGACAGGTCGCTTTCGATTTCGTCGTACTCCCTTTCCGGGATATCCTCGTCGATCTCGGGAATGATCTCGTCCATGGAGCTCACCGGATCGATGCTCAGGCTGGCCTCATCCACCCGGCCTTCGCCTTCATCCTCTTCCCGGTCGTTGGCGTTCATTTCCTTCAGGCAGAACAGACACACGTCCTTGCCCGGCAGCGCAGGAGCCTCGTTGCACACCGTGCACATTTCGATTTCTTCCCGCTGACTTTCGCCCTTCATCTCCCGTTTGCAGATCTTGCAATAGCCTTCATCTTCCGTGATGTAGTTGAGCTCACACCGCGGGCACTTGATCAACCGCATGACGTTCCTCCGTTTCTGCCCTGCCAGGCATTCCCATGGCAGCAGGCTGGTAAATTCGTTGATTTTGACCCTCTATCGTATTACGATTTTTGCGCGGATCGTAAAAGATTTCTTCACAAAGGAGGTTTTTCCATGAAACACGCTTTCTCTCTGATCCTGGTCCTGTGTCTGTTTTCGGCATGCTGCTCCGCCTGGGCGGAAAGCGGCGCGCCGGTCTCCCAATTCGGCTTTCACGGCTGGCCCTACCGTCAGGACACCTCCTGCCAGACAGACGGCTGCGCCCTGGGATGCGGCCGGTGCGACAGCGATGACGGCTGCCCGTCCTGCGCGTATTGCCAGGGCATCCTGTGCACGGCCCGTCCGGCTGTTCCCGACGTGCCGAGGCGCACCGACACGCCCGCGCCGGCTGTCTCTGCGGCGCCCGCAGCGCGGCCTACGGCGGCCCCAACCGCCGCCCCCTCTGTAAGCACGGGAGATTATACTACAATATCCGTTACAGCGCAAGAGCAAAAAGTTTGGAATTTACTGAACCGCGACCGCCAGTCAAACGGCCTGCCCGCCCTGCCCCTGGACCCCGAATTATCCCGCATCGCCCGGATCAAATCCTGCGATATGAACAGCCAGCATTACTTCGCCCATGAATCCCCCACCTACGGCAACGCGGCATCCATGCTGCGCGCTTTCGGCTATGCCTTCAACGGCGTTGGGGAAAACATTGCCCACCACGCCACCGTGGAAAAGGCCGAAGCCGCCTTTCTGAGCAGCCAGGGCCACCGTGGAAACATCCTGGGCCGTCAATGGACGAAGGTGGGCGTAGGCGTCTGCGTGGACAAGAACGGCTTTGTGTACGTGACCCAGCTGTTCGCCCGGTGATTCCCTTTCCCGATCCGCCGCCGGACGGCCCCG
>JAFZPW010000007.1 GCA_017552495.1 Clostridia bacterium
GCTACTCAAAAACGATGCACGAAACCCGAGAGGCACGCCCCTCCAAAATGCTCTGCACCTCTATTCAGTTATCTGACGATAGATTTCTGAATCATCGGTTTTGATCCTTTCCGATCTGCTTGCGCAGATCATTTCCACATGCATGATACCACACCCGCCGTCCCCTGTCAACAGAAAAGTCCCGGAAACTGTTGCGTTTCCGGGACTTTTTGACTGTTCTGATATTCCAATCAGCGCTTGCTGAACTGAGGCGCGCGGCTGGCGGCTTTGAGACCGTATTTCATAAAGCACCAGGCCTCAGACCCCTTGATTTTACAGGCTTTTTTGAAGGTCTCTGAAAAATTAACCCCTAAATTAACCCATATTATTTTCGGAGGCTTAACCACCGTCAGCCGTATTATTGACCGAACGCACCGTTCACTACAGCCGCCAGTTCTTGAAGTTTATTATACTTCACTTTGGCGTAAATGTCCATAGCAGTATTACATCGATTCTAGGTTGATACTTCTTCCAATGCGGATTTATAAAACCTTGTTCGCGTAAAAACAAGGTAAAACAGCACGTCAATAATAATCTCAACAGGAACTACAACAATGCTATAGATATCACTAAACGGATAAATCATGGCTCCCGTCAGGATGATATTCTTAAACATATGCAGAAAGAAGACCGGAAAGACCTTTCTTTGGGCAATAACGTAAATTGTCGTGTACACCAGCGCCGCGCTCATACAACTTACAATAAAAGATAGTCCTAAAACCGGATTGATCATAAACCAATCATGCTGAATCTGTGTAGGATAAAAATATAAAGGCAAATGCCAAACGCCCCAGATAAATCCGATAGTTAAGGACATCTGTAACAGTTTCTTTTTATCAAACAAGCAGTCTGTAAGGAAACCACGCCATCCAAATTCCTCAGAAAAAGGTCCGGAGATCATTCCCCAAAACAGAAAATAGAACAAATACAAAGGATTCGTAAATATCAATTTGAGTCCCTCGAATCCCAAAGCCGTTGCGCCGAACCCCTTTGAAATCAGCTGAGTGACCGTCACTTCCAAACATACCAAACAAAGTGAGATCAAAATAGCCGTAATACACTCTTTATTGGGAACAAAGCATCTTATTAAGAAATTCTTGATGCCTTCCTTTGTATAAAACGCAAAAACAAAAATAACGCCTACCAACGTGGGCATTACTCCGCCAATTCCAAAAAAGATTGAGGCATAATCAAAAGATGATATCGACGTATTTTCAACATCTAACCCCATCATAATCGGCATAAACTGACACAGCCAAGTCAGTGATATCGTGATTACCAGATATAGTATGGCGACTTTGATCTTATTATTTGCTTTTTTGGGTTCCATACCTGCTTTGGCTCCTTCAATTAACCCATAACTTAACCCATTTTTGCGAAATAGCCCCTCTACAGAGGAACAGATCAGGCCAAATCGCGTCAAGCCCCACAAAAGGGGAAACCCCGGAAACCGTTGAGATTCCGGGGTTTTGGGCGATTTTAGCGCTTCGAGAACTGAGGAGCGCGACGGGCAGCCTTGAGACCGTACTTCTTACGCTCTTTCATTCTGGAGTCGCGGGTGAGGAACCCGGCAGCCTTCAGCGCGGGACGGTATTCCGCGTCGGCCTGAACCAGCGCGCGGGAAATGCCATGACGGATGGCGCCGGCCTGGCCGGTGAAGCCGCCGCCCTGAACCTTGACTTCCACATCGAACTTGTCGGCAACGCCGACGGTCTCGATGGGCTGACGGACGATATACTTCAGCGTTTCCATGCCGAAGTAGTTATCCAGCGTGCGGTTGTTGATGGTGACAACGCCGGAGCCGCCGGGGATCAGACGGACGCGGGCGATGGAGCTCTTTCTTCTGCCGGTGCCGTAAAAATAAGCCTTTTTCGGTGTATACATGGATCGTTACCTCCCCTTATTCTGCCCAGACTTCGGGCTTCTGCGCGGCGTTGACGTGATCTTCGCCTTCGTAGACCTTGCAGCGGTTCAAAGACCAGCGGCCGATACTGTTCTTGGGCAGCATCCCCTTCACCGCCAGCTTCATCGCCAGGCAGGGACGGGTGGCCATCAGGGTCTTGTACTGCGTTTCCTTCAGACCGCCGACATAGCCGGAGTGGGTGCGGTAATACTTGTCGATCAGCTTGTTGCCGGTGAGAACAGCCTTGCCGGCGTTAATGATGATGACGTAGTCGCCGCAGTCAACATGCGGGGTGTAATCAACCTTGTGCTTCCCTTTCAGGATCGAGGCGGCGATGGCGGCGGTACGACCCAGGGGCTTGCCAGCCGCATCCAGAATGTACCATTTCCGCTCAATGGTCTCATTTTTTGCCATGTAAGTGGACATAATGCGTTTCCTCCGTTTATATTTCAAATTAAATTTGAGTATAAAATCAGCCTCTTAGTTATATCACAGGAGAAACCGCTTGTCAACACCTTTTTTCGGAAAAAATCAATTTACAAAACAAGAGCTTTGATTTTCTTTGATTTACGCAATTTTTCTTTGTTTTTCTAAATTGCGATTTCACTTTTTTCTCTTGTAATTTTGCGGGATTTCCGATACAATCAGGGCGGGAGTTGATGATATGCAAAAACTGCTTTCTCTTGTCCGCCGATGCGCGGCGGATTACGATATGATCCGGGAGGGCGACCGGATCGCCGTCGGCGTTTCCGGCGGGAAGGATTCCCTTGCGCTTTTGCGCTTGCTGGCCGAGTTGAAACGCTTTTATCCCGCCGCCTTTTCTCTCACTGCCATTACGCTGGACATGGGTTATGAAACCATGGACTTTTCCCTGGTTTCCGCCCTTTGCGAGCGGCTGAACATCCCCTATGTCATCCGTCCCACCCAGATCCGCGAGATCGTCTTTGACATCCGGCAGGAGGAAAATCCCTGTTCGCTTTGCGCCAAACTGCGCCGCGGGATTTTGAATGAGGAGGCCGTGCGTCTGGGGTGCAACAAGGTAGCGCTGGGCCACCATTACGACGACGCCATCGAGACCTTTGCCCTCTCTCTGATCTATGAGGGCAGACTTAGCTGCTTCCGCCCCGTGACCTATCTGGACCGGACGGGGCTGACAATAATCCGCCCCCTGCTCTATTTGCATGAAAAGACCATCGCCAATTTTGCCTGCCGCCAGCAGCTTCCCGTGGTGTTCAATCCCTGCCCCGCTGACAAGGATACCAAGCGGGAGGAGATCAAGCGGCTCTTGTATGAAATGGAGGGCCGCTATCCCGGGCTGAAGGATCACATTTTCGGCGGATTGCAGCATTCTCCGCTTCCCGGCTGGATGCCGGAACGAAACGCAGAAAAGGAAAACAGCGCTTCCGAATGAACGCGGAAGCGCTGTTTGTTTAGTTCTTTTTCTCCTGCTTTTGGCATATGTAAAGCAAATGACTGGCCGCGCCCAGCAGTTCCCGTTTTTCGCAGGTGGCAAAATGATAGGACACAAAAGCTGCAAAATCCTCGTCAGACATGGAGAAGTCCTCCCGCCCATTGGCAATCTCTAAAACGCTGTCGGCCGACACCGTGGTCAAATACCGGACAGGCTTTTCCGCAAAAAGCGCCTCAAATTCCGCAGGATCAAAGCCGGTAAACAACTGTTCGGGAAAATGCCGCACCCGATAATCCGCCGTAAAGTTTTCTTCGATCCCGGGAAGAAAATTCCCCTGCAAATAGTTGGCATACAGGATCGCATGGACCGAAAGAAACGCAACCAGCAGTGTGCCGCCCGGCTTTGTCACGCGGATGGCTTCGTCCAGCGCCCGATGCTGCTCCTGCGGCGAATACAGATGATACATGGGGCCGAACAACAGCGTTATATCAAAGGTATCGTCTGCAAAGGCGCTGAGATCCAGCGCATCGCCCTGTATGGCTTGCAGATTGAAAAGACCCGCGCTGTTCTGCACCAGCCGGTCGTAATTCTGTCGAATCAGTTCGATTGCCGTAACGTCGTTGCCTTCCTTCGCCAACGCCACGGAATACCGTCCCGTTCCGGCTCCAACCTCCAGGATCTTTGCCTGCGGCGAAAGATATCGGTGAATACAGCGCATGGTAGTGAGATATTCCAGTTGCCCGTGACGGCTGCGTTCCAGCCGGGTTTCTTCGATGTCCTGTCCGTAAAACAAGTTCAGGAGTTCCAATCGCGAATCCATGGTGTCGCCTCCTCATAATTTTTTTATAGGATAGCAAATTCTGTTGGAATAATCAAGAAAAACCCAACCGGTCAGCGAAGCACGCGCATGGCTGTGATGTTTTCCGCCTTCATCCGCTGGATCAGATAGGTGAAACGCTCCTGCAGCGCATTCATTTCATAGACGCAGGCCGAGATCAGCTCCGGCTCGGTGACCTGCTCAAAGGCCGCCCGAACGTGCCGAAGCTGCAGCAGCGTATCATAATATTCCGTTAAAAGTTCCTGTCGGGAACGCACCTCCTGCGCCCGCTTTTCGGCGGCGTCTTTTCGCTTTTGCAGCAATTGCATCCTGTTCCTCTCCTTCTTCATCAGCGTTTGTTTGTTTTGAAATCATTGTTCCCAAAAAATTGGGAGAATATTCCGCAGAGCATGAATTTCAAGGCTTTTCGGCAGAGTTTTGTTGACAGCGGAGGGTTTTTTCGATACAATATATTGTGGTATGTTTTCTGCTGTGGAGGTATATATGGCAAAAACTGTGAAAGATTACGGCAACGAGAGCATTTCCGCGCTCAAGGGCCCCGACCGGGTGCGCAAGCGTCCCGGCGTGATTTTCGGCTCCGACGGCTTGGAGGGATGCCAACACGCTTTTTTTGAGATCCTGTCCAACTCCATCGACGAGGCCCGCGAAGGTCACGGGAGCGTCATCAACGTGGTGCGTTATCTGGATCATTCGATTCTAGTGGAGGATTTCGGACGCGGCATGCCATTGGATTACAACGAAAAAGAAAAACGTTATAACTGGGAGCTGATTTATTGCGAGCTCTATGCCGGCGGAAAATACAGCAACAACACCGGCGAAAACTATGAGTTCTCCCTTGGCCTTAACGGACTTGGCGCTTGCGCCACGCAGTATTCTTCGGAGTTCTTTGACGTGGTTTCCCGCCGCGACGGGTTTGAATACCGCCTGCACTTTGAGCACGGCGTCAACAAAACGAAAGCACCCAGCAAACTCATCAAAGAGCCCTACGACGGCAAAAAGACCGGCACGCTCCAGCATTTCAAGCCGGACATTCAGGTGTTCACCGATATTCATATCCCCCTGTCCTTTTTTGAAGAAACCCTCAAGCGGCAGGCCGTGGTCAATGCGGGGCTCAAGTTCGTCCTGAAAAACGAAACGGCGCCCAATCGGTTTGAAACTACGGAATATGTATATGAAAACGGCATCCTTGATTATGTCACCGAGCTGGCAGGAGAAACGGCGCTCACCCTTCCCCACTATTGCAAGACCGAGCGTTCGGGCCGCGACCGCGAGGACAAGCCGGAATACCGAGTGAAGGTGGAGGCCGCCTTCTGCTTTTCCAACACCAATCCCGTCATCGAGTATTATCACAACTCTTCGTGGCTGGAGCATGGCGGGGCGCCCGACAAGGCTGCCCGTTCAGCCTTTGTTTCTGCGTTGGACGCTTATCTCAAGCAAACCGGGAAATATCAGAAAAATGAAAGCAAGATCAGCTTCAACGACATTGCCGACAGCCTGATTCTGGTGACAAATGGGTTTTCCACTTATACGTCTTACGAAAACCAGACAAAAAAATCCATCACCAACAAGTTCATTCAGGAAATGATGACCGATTTCCTCCGCTCGTCGCTGGAAATTTATTTTATCGAAAACAAGCAGGAGGCCGACCGCATCGCCGATCAGGCGCTGGTGAACAAACGCGCCCGGGAACAGGCCGAACGCACCCGCGTCAATTTGAAAAAGAAGTTATCCGGCACACTGGACATCACCAACCGGGTGCAGAAATTCGTTGATTGCCGTACAAAGGACCCCGACAAGCGGGAGCTTTACATTGTGGAGGGCGATTCGGCTCTGGGTTCGGTGAAGCAAGGCCGTGACGCGGAATATCAGGCCATCATGCCGGTGCGCGGAAAGATCCTCAACTGCCTGAAGGTGGAATACGACCGCATTTTCAAGAGCGACATCATCACCGACCTTTTGCGGGTGCTGGGCTGCGGCGTAGAAGTCAAGAGCAAGGTCAAAGATATCAATGCCTTTGATCTCAACGCCCTGCGCTGGAACAAGATCATCATCTGTACCGATGCCGACGAGGACGGCTATCAGATCCGCACGCTGATCCTCACCATGCTTTACCGACTGACCCCTTCGCTGATCGACCTGGGTTATGTTTATATCGCGGAATCGCCCTTGTACGAGATCACTTATAAGGATCAATCCTATTTTGCCTACACCGATAAAGAGCGCGACGAGATCGCAAAGACGCTGGCAGGCAAAAAATTCTCCATCATGCGCTCTAAGGGTCTGGGTGAAAACGAGCCGGAGATGATGTGGCAGACCACCATGAATCCCGAAACGCGGCGGCTGATCAAGGTTCTTCCCGGCGAAGCGGAGCAAACGGCGCAGATGTTCGACATCCTGTTAGGCAACAATCTGGTCGGCCGAAAGGAATATATTGCGGAAAACGGCGCCCGCTATCTGGATCTGGCAGATCTTTCGTAAGGAGGTGCATAGAGCATGGAAAAGAACTATTATACCGAACAGCAGATCCCCGAAACGCTGGAAACCAACTATATGCCCTATGCCATGAGCGTGATCGTTTCCCGCGCTCTGCCGGAGATCGACGGCTTCAAGCCCTCGCACCGCAAGTTGCTGTATACCATGTATAAAATGGGTCTGCTTACCGGAAACCGTACCAAATCCGCCAATGTGGTAGGCCAAACCATGAAGCTCAATCCCCACGGCGACGCGGCGATTTATGACACCATGGTGCGCCTCAGTCGCGGAAACGGCGCGCTGCTCATGCCCTTTGTGGATTCCAAGGGTAATTTCGGCAAGGTCTATTCCCGGGATATGGCCTATGCCGCGCCGCGATACACCGAGGTCAAACTGGATAAGTTCTGCGGCGAGATTTTCTCCGATATCGACAACGACGCGGTGGATTTCGTCGATAACTACGACAACACCATGAAGGAGCCCACGCTCCTTCCCACGGCGTTCCCCAACATTCTGGTCAACCCCAATCTGGGTATTGCCGTGGGTATGGCCTGCTCGATCTGCGGCTTTGACCTGAACGAGGTCTGCCGCACCGCCATTGAGCGGATCAAAAATCCGCAGCACGATCTTTTGAGCACCCTCATTGCTCCCGATTTTCCAACTGGCGGCGAGTTGATTTATGACCGAGGGGTGCTGGAGGAGATCTATCGAACCGGCCGCGGCTCGTTCCGCGTGCGGGCAAAGTGGACATATCTCAAAAAGGAAAACATGATCGAGATCACCGAGATCCCCTACACCACCACCGCCGAGGCCATCATCGACAAAACGGCGGAACTCATCAAAAGCGGAAAGATCCGCGAAATTTCGGATCTGCGGGATGAAACCGACAAAACCGGCCTTAAACTGACCATCGATCTGAAGCGCGGCGCCGACCCCGTGAAATTGATGTCCAAGCTCTTGCGGCTGACGCCGCTATGCGACAGCTTTTCCTGCAATTTCAACATTCTGATTGGCGGAATGCCCCGGGTACTGGGCATCGGCGAGATTTTGGACGAATGGACGGCCTGGCGCACCGATTGCATCCGCCGGAGGGTCTATTTT
Source organism: Clostridia bacterium (assembly GCA_017552495.1). Classification (GTDB taxonomy): domain Bacteria; phylum Bacillota; class Clostridia; order Oscillospirales; family Butyricicoccaceae; genus UBA4644. The sequence goes on from JAFZPW010000007.1 coordinate 7,765, forward strand.
GATCTGCAAAAGAAAAAAGCGAAGCTGCACCTGCTTCGCGGTCTGAAAAAGATTTTGCTGGACATCGACAAGGCCATCGCCATCATCCGGGATACCGAGGAGGACGCCGAGGTCATCCCCAATCTGATGATCGGCTTCGGCATCGATGAGGAACAGGCTGATTTTATCGCCGAGATCAAACTGCGCAACATCAACAAAGAGCATATTTTGAAGCGGCTCCAGGAAGTGGACGAATTGGAGAAAGAGATCGAGAGGCTGGAAGATCTGCTCTCCAGCAAAAAAAAGCTCGAAAAGGTGCTCATTCAGGAGTTGGAAACCATCATCAAAAAATATCCCACTGCACGGCATACCTCCATTGTTTATGAGGACGAGGTGGAGGAGTTCGACGAGACCCAGAATATTGAAGATTACCCCGTCACAGTCTTTTTGTCCAAGGAAGGCTATTTCAAAAAAATCACGCCGCAGTCGCTTCGAATGAGCAGCGAGCAGAAATTCAAAGAGGGCGACGCGCTGCGAACCGCGCTGGAAACGACGAACAAGGCCGAGGCGATTTTCCTCACCAACCGGGCGCAGGCCTACAAAGTGCGACTCCATGAATTCGACGACACAAAAGCCAGCGTTCTGGGCGATTATTTGCCGCAAAAGCTGGGCATGGACGAGGGTGAACAGCCGGTTTTCCTGATGCTTCCCGGCGATTACAAGGGCAATTTGATCTGCGTATTTGAAAACGGCAAGATCGCCAAGGTAGAACTTTCTTCCTTTGAAACCAAGTCCAACCGAAAAAAACTCACCGCCGCCTATTCCGACAAAAGCCCGCTGGTCGCCGCCTTCCATGGTCGGCCCGATCTGGAGATCGCCCTTTATACCCAAAGCCGTATCCTGATCGTCAACACGGCGCAGCTTCAGGTAAAGACCACCCGAAACACGCAGGGGGTGGCGGTCTTCTCCCTGAAAAAGAACCAGCAGGTTTTACGTGCGCTGCCGCTGGAGGAGGCTGGAATCGAAAATCTTTCCCGCTACCGAACCCGCACGCTTCCCGCCGCAGGCGCGCTAATTAAGGACGAAGACGCGCTAGACAAGCAATTATCCATGCTGTAAAGCAAATCAGCTTTTTTACACATAAAAGACGGCCGCAATTGCGGCCGTCTTTTATCGCTTTTAAAAGCGGAGATTTACTCATTCGATTTTTCCCATTGGAACAGGAACAAGACGGTTTTTTCTTCCGGTTGTGCTTCCCTTTCGTCCGTTTCTCGGAGAGGCGCTTCTCCCACCTGATCCAGCGCGTAAAGCGTGAATCCGTTGGTTTCCAGCGCGGCGATCCATACGTACTCTTCCGATGCGGGAGCATAAACGTAATCCGATGGGCCGTCGGACTGGTTGAACGAAGAAAACTGCGTTTTATCCATCCAGCCGGGAAGCGATTGTTCCCGCCCCATGACCAGATATCCAATGCGCGTATCAGCGGCCTCGGCGACGGCTTTCTGGAAGTCATACAGCGTTACAGGCCCGCTCGTGTGATAAAAAATGGCTTTGTTTGCAGGCTCAAGGATCACGGAATCCATCGCGCCATCTGCCACAGTATCTGGCATCGCCGAGGGCTTGACAGGCGCAGCGGCCCTTACGCCGGCGCCAGACATCTCATCCACACCGGCAGAGGCTTCTGCCATCGGCGTGTCGGCAGATTGCTTATGAGGAAGCACCTGTGGAGCAGCAAAGGCAATCACAGCGCAAGCCGCCACACCTGCGACGGTTTTCCAGATCCACGATGGGAAACGCTTCGCCTTCGACGGCTCACGCCCGGGCGCTTTGCCGTTCTCCTGCGCGGCAACATAAGCAAGAATCGAATCATGCAGTCCTGCAGGAAGGGGTTCGTCTTTTAATTCCGCCAGCGCTTGCTGCATCCGCCGATATTGCGCCAGTTTTTCCCGGCAGGCGGGACAGGCCGCAAGATGCTCCGTAAGCACCTGTTCCTCGGAGGGCTCCAGCATCCTATCCAGATGCAAATGGATCAGACTCTCATACGCTTGGCAATTAGACATGGCTTTCCCCTCCTTTCACTGGATTAGACGAAACAGGAGTGGAAATGTTCCCGGTTTGTAATAATATTTTTCGCAGATTTTCACGGGCGCGGGCGATTCGGGATTTTACCGTCCCCAGTTCAAGAGAAAGAACGACTCCGATATCCTCGTAGCTGAGTCCCTGTACATCCCGCAAAAGGATGATCTGCCGCTGCGTTTCCGGCAGTAAAAGGATTGCCTCGCACAGCGACTGTCGAAGCTGCGCCGATTCAAACACCGCTTCCGGCGCATAGCGATCGTCGCGCAACGGGATCTCGCAATCTGACTCGTCCTCATCCTTCCATTCCAGCGGCTGCTCGGCCCGGCGGTTTTTTTGTGAAAGCATATCCTTGCACACATTGACCCCGATGCGGTAAATCCATGTGGAAAAACTGCTCTCCTCATGAAACCCGCCCAAGAAGCGAAACACGCGAAGAAAGACCTCCTGCGTGGCGTCCTGCGCGTCGTCCCGGCTGCCCAGATAGCGGAGCGCCAGTCCGTATATTCGGTTTTCATAGGTTGCGACCAGAGTCGAAAAAGCCGCTTGATTACCGCTGCGCGCAAGCCGCAGAAGGTCCCGTTCACCCTGCATACGCTCTCCCCTTCAACATTAGTCCCGCAGCCTCCATTTCCTCGCAAAGCGCGAGGAATTCTCTTTCCTCCGTCACCTGCGACATCTTTGCCTTAAACGGTTTTCCGCCGTTCAGATGCCCCAAATACCACAAAATATGTTTTCGCAGCTCAGGCATAGCCCGATGCTCCGTTTTGAACCGACAGGTCAGGGCAACCTGCCGCTTCATAACGGAAAGCAGTTCTTCTGCCGTATGATGCGGCAGCGCTTCTCCGCGAGCCAGAGCAACGCAATCGGCAAAGATCATGGGAAAACCCTGTGCGCCTCTTGCAATCATCACATAATCCGCTCCGGTTTCCCGCAAAATATCGACGCAATCCGCTCCGCTGAGCGCATCGCCGCTGGCAATCACGGGAACGTTTACCGCACGCTTTACCGCCGCCACCATGGCGCGATCGCTTTTACCGCTATA